>JALWBS010000037.1 GCA_027037025.1 Desulfurococcales archaeon
CTAGCGAGAGGGCTACGTAGCAAGGAGTTAATCCGACTACCTGCGATAAGTACCACGCGGCTGTTAGCATTACGGAGGATCGAAAGATGCCTAGCTTCCTAGACGCTTCGGCGAATATGAATGAACCGAGGAAGTTGGCGCCTGTATTGGTGAATGCGAAGAGCGCAGCTATGGCTAGGTGTGCATATGGGTTCGAAACCGTCGAAACAAGGATAGGGGTGGCGGAGTTTAGCACTATTGCATAGCGATACATGTTGTAGGGCTTGCTTCGCCAGTACAGCGATGCCCCTATGTTCGTAATCGTTTGGATCAAGCCTATCATCGCAGCCACGTAATCCGGGCTATGAAGATCCTTTATGAGGTGAGGCCCCCACGCGATTCCCAGTATGGATGACGCTGCGAGCAGTGTTGTGAAGAAGATGAAGGTTGACGAAGCTTTGACGAGAGCTTCCTCCTCCGCTACCTCCGCTACGTGCTCAACGTTCTTGATAGACGCTATGGAGACTACGACCGTGGCTATGAGCCCAACCCCCGATGCGAGAAGGTATAGGTAGAGGTACTTCACCTTGCTCGAGATGGCCGCTAGCGTTGCAACCATAACTACTTGCCCTAGTATGCTGGAGACCGCTCCCACAGCGTTTCTGTACGCAAAGATCTTCTTGACGCTCTGAGGATCTAAGCTGTTTATGATAGCCAAATTTATTAGAATGCTTGTTGGTGCCGTAGCCGTAACCGCGAGTGCGTAGACCAGCGCTAGGTGTTGTGGAGCGTAGAATGCGGTCACCGGTATCAAAGCCCAGCAAACTCTTTCGAGTCCATGAGCTATGGCCAGCTTGAGCCTCGTTCTACCAGCTACGAACACGTTGCTATAGTTATGCATCGCTAGAACCATGGCAAGCGCAGCGGCGTTGGCAACGATATTTACGTAGAGTATCTGCGCTATGCTAAGACCGTAAACAGCGAAGAATATGGGTGCCAAGCTCCTCGTTATAACGACGTAGAAACCCGATATCAGAGCTTCGAGTATCAGCGCGTAGTAGACGCTACGAAGTGAGGCGCTGTGTACGACGCGGACTACGCTCCTCATCGACATGGCTTACCTACATCGTGGAGCGCTAGAGGGTAAACCGGGGATGTGCCGAGGGTTAGGACAAGGGGGTTCGAGCTAGCTAAGCAACCATCCCTTGCCTCAAGATAGTCGCTAACCTTCTGAAGGCATTGGTATCTCCCAGCTCGTTCCTCAGCTTCTCGATTACTTTATCGATGTCGTACCTGATCCTGAGGAAGAGAACACCATCCTCGCTCAGAATGGCGGCTGCTGCCCTCGGATCTCCGTCGCGTGGTTGGCCAACGGATCCCGGATTAGCTATCCACACGCTTCTCTGCGAGCGAAGAAACTGGTGATGGGTGTGCCCTACGAAAACTACGGTTTGTTCTCCTACGTACTCCAGAATCTCTCGTTTGAAATCGGCGGGCGAAGACCATGGGTAGAGGTATTGGAAGAGGTTATCCCTTAGCGTGGCATGGACGCAAACGAGTTTACGCGCATCGATGGTGAGCTCAAGTTTTCTGGGTAGTGATGCGAGGTATGCAAGGTCATTCTTGCTAAGCTTTCTAAGCGTAATGCTCTTCCTAGTCAAGATGCTCAGATCCTTAGTCGATGGACCGCATCGACAGTCCTCGTTGAAGGCAGCTGCGAAATCGTGGTTCCCCATAACGACCTTAAAAGCTCCGCTCTTAACGATGTCGAGGGCCTCGTCCGGATCTGGTCCGTAGTCTACCAGATCTCCTAGCACAACCACTTCGTCGTACCTCGGGATCTTCTCGAGAACCGTTCTCAACGCAACCGCGTTCCCATGAACATCGCTCACGATGAGCAGCCTCATGATCTCCCGCGTGTGGCTATAGACTACTTAAGGACTATAACTCTTTGAGTGGGGGCGACTATGAGCGAAGACAAGGTATTCATACGGAGGCACATCATGGTTAAGGGAAGGTTTGTTGACCTCATACTTAGCGGAAAGAAGCGGAGCACGATTAGATTAGGACGTGTCGTTCCGAGGTACGATGAGGTGATAATACACGGAGGTGGTAGACCGATTGCGAAAGCTAGGATTACGCGCGTTATTTACAAACGTGTGAAAGAGCTGACAGAAGATGATGCTAAGAAAGATGGTTATGAAAGAGTTGATGAGCTGATTAGGGATTTAGAGAGAGTGTACGGCAAGAAGATCTCGCCCGATGACGTTGTTACGATAATAGAGTTCGAAGTCGTTAAGACGTTCACTGACCTTAATCCGCAAGACGTTTACCTAGGTCTCAATCCCGTGGATCTAGCTAGGATAGCGTATAGGTACCTACGTAAAGAGCTTAGTAACGAAGAGCTGAGGGTTCTAGACGCCGTTATGAGGTACAGAAGCATTAGAGAAGCGGCGATCAAGCTCTACGGTTCCCTGAGTAAACGCTGGTTGATTAGGAAGGTTCTTAGGAAGTGCTTGAAGAGGTTAATTGAGAAGGGTATACTGAGAGTAGATAAGGATAAGTTGGAGAAAGCAGCTGCGCTTTCACCAATGCTTAGAGATCTCGTTGATCGAAGATCCTCGAGCTCAACTGATTACTCTAACCGGCCTTAGTCTTCTTCCTTAGATCGATGTTTCCCTTGCACTTACCTAGCACTATGTCGAAGGAGAGTTCGGCAGCTCCTTGCAGATGGTTGCAGACGAGTTGCAGTTTATCGAAGAATGTCTTCACAGCTAGGTACTCTTCCACCGTGCTGAACTTAGGAAGAACATCGCTCTCCATCTTGGACACGAACTTCGAGATCTCGATGCTCATATCAACGGCTTTGGTAGCGGTATAGACGTCTCCCTTGGTCAAGGCATCGTACACGAGGTCGAAGACGTAGAACAGCATCTCCTTCAATTCCTCTAGCTGGTACGATAAGCACTCATTCAATTTCTTGAGAATACCCGTGTTCTTAGTAAAGACCTCGGCAACGTTCGTCAACGCATCCCCAATATCCTCGAGATCCTTGATCAGCGCTCTGTACTCGGTTAGGAACGGTGTTCCTCCAAATATGTTCAGTACGTAAGTGTACCTCACAGCCAATGCATGTATTCTGTCAAGCTCGTACTCGAGCTCCATCAACTCCTTGAGATGTTCCTTCCTACCGCTCTTTATCGACAACAGGAGGAAGTCGAACATGCTCTTAAGCGCGTTGATCATTCTCAGCACGAGGTTCTCAAGACCGTACTTCTCAACATCTATGAATATCTGGACAGCAACCCTGTTTGCTGTTTGCTCAACTATCTCAGCACCGATAAGCATTCTAACGATGTTTCTGATTGCGTGAAGTTGCTGAGTTAGTATGTATTGTTCTGAGCACTCGATCGTTATCTTATCGAAGCCCGCGATGTACATCGCGTATATGCTTCTGACCAGAACTTCCTCAGGAGTTGTATGGTCTATCCTTATCACAGCCTCTTTCTCCCTCAACCTCTTCTCCATCAGCGATTCGGGGATTATGAGGAGAGAACCGTCTTCCCTAACTTCTATTCTAACTATGTCCCCAGGTTTGAGCCCGACGCTCTTTACCCACTCCGAAGGAAGCGATACCATCAGTGTCGATCGTCCGAAGCGCTGGACTTTTCTATTCTCAACAATTTTTGACATTACCAATCACCTAAGATTATAAATGTTTAAGCTGGCATAAAAAGAATTGCGTTTATAACAATCAGTTCGGTTATAGT
>JALWBS010000038.1 GCA_027037025.1 Desulfurococcales archaeon
TCTCAATGCGATACGCTACGTATAGCAATGGACCTAGGGAGCTGGGGTAGAGAGCGTGGGGTATGGAATGAGCTGGTGAGTAGGGGATGTGTATCAGGTCATGTATAACAGCAACTAGGTACGCCTCCTTGCTAACGATGGGTATGAGCTCCACGATCCATCCACCCATTCCTAGAGTTCAAGCTCAAGCAATCCGCATCTCAGCCAGAGATATTTAGCTAGGCTGAGTCGCTGACCTGGATCTAGAGCTCATCTAGGTATATAGGTAAACCTAGGTAGGTTTACTGGGTGGTACTGTAGTGAGTAGGTGTTGGCCATTACCGTACAGCGGGTTACCAGCTGTGCTAGCTGGTTTATCGATGATGTGCTTCACGATCGGGATCATCGCTACGCTATTCAACAACGTTGCGATCTTAGCTCCTTCACTCGCTCTAGGCCTAGTACTTACCCTGCTTTCGGCTGGGAGGAGTGCGGATGTTACGAGCGATGGTGTTGTTCTTAGCTACGGCTTTCCCGTTGTGGTGATGCGCTACGTGGTTAGGGATGTTGTGAAGGTCTTAGATATCAGGAGGTTGGGTAGGGGTGCTTTGGTGAGGCACTTCAAGCAGCCTTTGCTCGTATCCCTCGCTTTGATAGCGATGCCCCTCGCTTACCTAGCTATCGAAGCTCCTCACCTCGATCCAACGTATCTACCTATGCTGCTCATGCCCACGTTTCTAGGGATCACGTTTCAGATACACGCGGTGCTAACTGCCAATAGCTATAGGAGGTTCGTGATTCAGACCATGGTCATCCTAGGTCTGGTCTGGATCTCGATAGGTCTCGCTATAGCAATCACCGGGTGGGGAGTTCTATCCTCGAGCCTATTGACAGCTGTGAGGTTCTTCATCAGCGTGACGCTTCTGGCTTTGGCGATAGTGCTCTACGTTACGCTCGGTGGGAAGCGGCACGTAGTGATCGTGGAGTCGAGCGATAGCAGGTTCTACGCCGTTGGCACCCTGAGTGCTGAGGATGTGAAGAGGCTTGTTAAGCGGATCCTCGAGGTGATGGCGAGGAATGCTTAGGCTACCTCCTAGAATGGAGGAAGTGATTCTGCTCGTCTACGGCAAGGGTCTTCGAGAGGTCGAAGTAGCTGAGAAGCTGGGTATTAGCAAGCAGGCGGTGAGCAAGGCTCTGAAGGAGGGGAGGGGTAGGTTAGCACAGATATTCCTCAGCCTTGCCGAGACCCTCAACGCAGACGTAATCAAGGTGGATATCGGTAAGGGCTACGCAGTGGTGAGGCTCAGACAGCTGGGAATGAAGGCGTACCTAATCTACGTACCTGGCAAAGGGGTTAGAACATTGTTTCAACAGAACGTGACGTGTGATGAGGAGAACGAAGCGCTGTGTAGAGAGGTTATCGAGGCAGCGATAACATGGGGATTGATAAGAGGGGATAGCCTCGGCAACGACTACGTCAAAGCCATAGACAAGGTGATTGAGGAGCTCGAGAAGTAGCACAGTTTCGTCAACCCAATCGAGGGACACCAACGCGCTTCTGCTACGAGTACCGATACCTGCAACGAATCGCTATAGCCGAGTACTCCCATCGCAACCCGAAGATCTACCGTAGCTCTATGGGTTAACCCGTTCAGGAAACGATCTAGGTCTAGTTCTGCGCAATGGTTTAGAGGTTATTCAGCGTTTGAAACCACGTTCTTTATCTAGGTGTGACTCGATGGGTCTAACTGTTAAGACCCGCGTGAGCAAGAAGAATCTGCTCTACATTCCCAAGAGTATAGCCGAGGCTGTTGGTTTGCGGGAAGCTGCTACGGTAAAGCTCACGGTGAGAGGCAACAAGATAATCGTGGAGGTGATCCCAGACCCCTTCGATTTAGCGCTTAGGTACCCCAAGTTCGTTAAGATCAGCTTTGAGGAGTTCGAGAAGGAGTCTGAGGAGATGCAGCATGAACTCTTCAAAGAGTAGAGTCGTCAAGATACTGCTGGACACAACCTACCTACTACCTGTAGTGGGGATCGATGTCGAGGGTATAGAGAGACCTCTGACGATACTGAAGAAGCTTCGCGAAGAGGGTAAGATCGAGATATACTATACATCGTTCAGCATCCTCGAGATACTGGGCAAGCTTTCGAAAATCGATTTCGATAGAGAAAAGTGGAAATGGGGTTGAAAGCCATTAGGGAATCGTTTAGAGTTACGCATCCAACCGTGAAGGGATATATGAAGGCGTTGAAGTTACGCAGGAAGGGTTTCAGGGACTTCATGGATCTACTCCTCTACACAACTTCGAGAACGAGACGACTAAACTTCTTGACCAGGGATAGAGATCTGATAGAGTTTTTGAAGAAGGTTGGCGAAGACGTTGATAACGTGATCTACGAAGAAGAGCTCGAAAAGTTTGTTGAGAAGCACGTCGATGCCTAGAACCGATCTATCTCCCAGTAGTGATCCCCACTACAGGTAGTAGGTAGGTGAACGTGTAGTTACATGGAGAGGTGTGGAGCCGAAGAGTTAAGGTTGTTGCCGACGAGAAGCTCGTTATCGAGGTTATTAACCGACGCGATACTGAATGGAGTATGGACATAGCTAGGGCCTCGAGGCTCTGGATAAAGATTCGACTCTAGCACGGAGAATGAGCATCGCGATGCACAAACTCGAGAACGTGCTAATAACACCGATCCCTATCGTCGCCCAGTTCTCAAATGTGGTAGCTTCGAGTCTCGCCACGTGGCGTTGCCGACCTTAGTTCGTGTGTCTAGGACTTTGCTAGAGATGGTTGTTCTACTCATTGCTCAACCCAAACTCCTGTCTGTACTTCCTGAGGGTCTCCTCTATGGATTTGAGAACCTCTCTATCGTCTGCATACACCTTCTCCTCAAGTTCTTTTCTACCTGACAACACGAACTCCTCTATGTATCTCCTAGCGGTTCGTTCGAGTTTCTCGAGCTCCTTCAGCTCCTTCTCAATGATCTCGTTCTTAGGTGCGTACCTCTGATAGCAAAGCTCTAAGCTCTTCACCGTGCCTAGCAAGATCATTGATAGGGATCTCATTTCCTCGAGTAGGTCTCGGAACCTCATTCTGTAGTAGAGGTACCCCGCTTCGATCTTGAGGTAGTAGAACCTCTTGTCCCACACCTCTCTATCGTGTACCGACTTCCCGTACATCTTCTCCATCTGCGCGTATCGGTAACCCTTCTTAACGAGCTCCTCCAGAGCCTTCCTGAAGTCCATACCCTTCTCCTGCGCGTACTCCTCGACGAGGCGGGAGATCTCAGGAGGTAGATCGGTTTCGCGTTTGCGGTTACCGAAGAGCTTCATGGTTACACCCTCTCTAGCCTAGCTATGAAAAACCCTTCGCACTCATCTATATGAGGATAAGTCCGGCTAACAAGGTTCCAGAAGCTGTACTTCTTATACCCTCTCGAAGCAGGTATCGCTGTATCAACCAGCTTATGGCTACCTACCCCCAGCGCTTTCGCAATCACCTCCTCCCCCTCCTCGGGGAAGACGGAGCACGTTGCGTAGGTCACGACCTCGCTGTGCTTAAGCGCGTTGGTTAGCATATCGAGCTGAATCTTACTCATTTTACGCGGTATATCGGGGTTTCTGAGAAGGAGCTTTATCGCAGGATCCTTCGGAATGGCTCCGCTACTGCTACACGGAGCATCTACGAGTGCGGCATCGCATCTCCTCGATAGAG
>JALWBS010000039.1 GCA_027037025.1 Desulfurococcales archaeon
TTGGGTGTAACCGCTGCAGAGAAGGTTCGCTATCTGAACGCCTTCATTGCCCAGCGGGGATACCTCCCGGATGCGGGTACTGCAGCGTCCCCTACATACATGGTCCTCCGAGATCGAGAGACGTAGATAAGGTCGTTCGCGAGATCAGGGATCTTATAGAGAGGGGCGTTAGAAGGATTGTTCTTAGCGCACCGGATTTCCTCGATTATGGTAGGGATCTAGTAGTTAGCCCAGAGCCGCTAACCGATCCACGTGACCCCCCTCCAAACATCGACGCCATCGAGAAGCTCCTATCTCGAGTATCCTCGCTAGACCTTGTAGCCGAGGGAAAGGCCGTTGTAATGATAGAGAACATCAAGCCTTGCCTCGTAAACGAATACGTTGCCGAGGTTCTAGGTAGGTACCTTCGAGGAACCCCGGTGTTCATAGGGGTTGAGAGTGCGAGCAACGAGCTTCTAAGACGCGTTGGGAGACCTTGCAGCTTCGAGGAATGCCTTAGAGCGATAAAGCTTCTTCGAAAACACGGTCTCAGACCCTACGTATACCTGCTACACGGACTTCCGCTGGAACGCGAGGACGATCTGCTTAGAACGGCTAGGTCCATCAAGATTATGGAGGATGCCGGTGTAGAGCACATCGTTCTCTATCGCTTCACCCCTCTTCCACTAACAGCATTCGAGAAAGCTCCTCGACCACCACCAGCAGTAATGCGTAGAGGAGCTCGCGAGCTTTACCTAGAGGTAAAGAAGTTCAACAGAAAGCGTAAGAGGGAGCTTCTAGGCAAAGTACTTAAGCTCGTCGTGGCTTCGAGGTACAGGAAGAAGGGTTATCTAGTTGCTTACCCCCTGACCCACGGACCCACAACGCTGCTAAAGGGCGAACCCACGCTGATCGGGTGCATCGTTGAAGCTAGGATAGTCCGGGTTCTAAGCGAGAGACTCGTTGAAGGAGATGTTATCGCTATTATTGAGCGAGCCGCTACTACGCGTCGGTGAGCCCCTTGAAGGGTTCAATGATTGAGCTCGACTCATTCGAAGATCTGGTATACTTCGTATTCAGCAGAATAACCACCGTAGGTCCCAACGCTTCGGTACTCTGCTCTAAATCAAAGTGCTTCACTGTGGTAAGCGGAGGCGACGAACAGGTATTCATAATAGCTTCTCCGTCTCCCGAGAAGAGGTGTCGATTCGCTTACGTTGACGAGAGCGGTCGTGTTCAATGCAGCAACGCGCCGCTTCCCGGAAAACCGATGATAATCGTGGTCTCCGTGAAGAGGGTGGAGAAGGTAGAAGACGTGCCAAGCTTTTTGAAGGAGCTCGTCGTCGGTTAAAATACGTTTTTGTCTTCATTCATCTACGTAAAAACTTAATTATTAACACGGTTCAAGCTCTCTAGGGGTGCCTCATGGGTAACGAGTTCCTAGAGAATGTCCTCAAAACGATCAAGAGAGGCGTTGAGATAGGGGGGTTCCCCGAAGATCTATATAAGATGCTTAGCAAGCCGGAGAGGATCGTAATAGTCAAGATCCCCGTGCGAATGGATGACGGAAGGCTCGAGGTGTTCGAGGGGTACAGAGTTCAGCACAACAGTGCCCTCGGACCATATAAGGGAGGTATAAGGTTCCATCCCCAGGTAACGCTGGAAGACGACATAGCTCTAGCAACGCTCATGACTTTGAAGAACTCGCTCGCTGGCATACCGTACGGAGGTGGTAAGGGAGCGGTTAGAGTCGATCCCAAGAAGTTATCGCCTAGAGAGCTCGAACAGCTATCGCGAGGCTATGTGAGAGCACTCTACAGAGTTCTGGGAGATCACATTGACATACCGGCTCCCGATATAGGTACGAATCCGCAGATCATGGCGTGGATGGTCGATGAGTACAGCAAGTTAGAGGGGTACAACGTTCCCGGAGTGTTCACAGCCAAGCCGCCCGTTCTATGGGGTAATCCGGTGAGGGAGTACGCGACGGGCTTCGGTCTAGCCGTGGTGACGAGGGAAGCTGCTGAGAAGTACCTCGGTGGAATCGAGGGTAAGAGAGTAGCTATCCAGGGCTTTGGAAACACTGGGCAGTGGCATGCCTACTGGCTACAGAAGATGGGTGCGAAGATCGTTGCGATTAGCGATACTAGCGGAACGGTCTACGACCCCGAAGGTATCGACGTAGAGCTCGCCATGAAGGTGAAGAAGGAGACGGGCAAGGTCATCAACTACCCGAAGGGAGAGAAGATACCGGATCCGAAGGCACCACTCTATGTCGATGCTGAGATCCTCGGTCCCGACGCAATGGAGAACCAGATAACGCTCGAGAACGTCGATAAGGTGAAAGCCAAGCTAATCGTGGAGGGAGCCAATGGACCAACCACCCCCGAAGCGGAGCAGAAACTCTATGAGAAAGGATCTATCGTGGTACCCGATTTCCTAGCTAACGCTGGTGGAGTGGTTATGAGCTACCTGGAATGGGTAGAGAACCTACAGTGGTACTTCTGGGACGAGGAAGAAACCAGAGCAAGGCTAGAGAAGATAATGAGGAACAACTTCCTGAAGGTATACGACAGATTCGAGAAGATGCGCAGCGAGAAGCCTAAGGTAACGATGCGCGACGCAGCACTCGTCCTCTCGCTAGAGAGGCTATACCACGCAATGAAGGTTAGAGGTTGGCTCTAGCCAATTAACTAAAGTAACCAAAACTTTTTCTCCCCCATACCACCCGCTTCTTAGATGGATTGGTGCGGGGGTGCCCGAGCCAGGTCAAAGGGGTCGGGCTTAGGACCCGATGGCGTAGGCCTGCGTGGGTTCAAATCCCACCCCCCGCACCACAAACGTTGCACTATTAATTATGATCAGCTAGCCGATCTCGTAGCCTACTAACAAATCATTTCTGGTGACAAAATCGAAGCTTGCGAGTTACCACTCTGTATAACCGCATCGACCTTGACTCTTCGGTACCTCGCTGAAGTCTCTAACACAGTCAAAAGCTTTCGGAGCTCAACGGATTTCGTGGGGATGAGGAGCTCAAGACGGAGTCGAGTTGATGAGCTAAACTCCCCGGGCTGACCCCCTAAATCCCCTTTCTGCACGAGAATTACTGGGGGATCAGGAATTGTCGTATTACTGGGAGCCTAAGTGGGTTCGTAGAAAGTTTGAGTATGAAGGAGTAACGATAGAGACTTGCATGGATCTTAGCACGGGTCTACTAGTTTGCCCGGAATGCGTCAACGTGGATGTGCTATGCCCTAGCGAGGATAAGCCTAACAATGTAATTCCCTCTGGTGCACCAACGTACTTCTTCTCGCTTCTAGATCTACTTAGGCACATGAGCGCGCATAGGGAATCCACTTGGAAAAAGCGTGTTGAGGTTGAAGAAGAAGCTGAGGAGGAATTCATTTCGGGAGAGAGTGAGGAAGAGTAGCTCGCTCTTCTGCACATCATTTACTGCTGCACACTGCTTCCCAAACACTATTCTTTACCTTGTACAGCAACACTAATACGTATCGATACACCGGACCCATCCCAAGTTTTATCGGTTGCGATACTCCTGCATAGACTAGCTTGAACACCGTCTGATTGAAGTTAGCTAAGGTGAATGTACCTAGCTGCTCGAAGAACGATGGATTCGAAACAGCGTATATCCCTCCTTTCGCTGGCACAAATATCGTTCCTGTTAGCTCGACCTTGTACCCTGGAT
>JALWBS010000040.1 GCA_027037025.1 Desulfurococcales archaeon
AGTTCCTCCCCGCATCGATGTTGCTCTAGCGCTTCTCTGCGACACAACCTGCTTAGAGCTTTCCTCACCCAGCAACTCCTTCTCAAGTTCTCTAAGCTCCTCGTCGCTTATCTCCAGCTCTTCCTCCATCACCGTACACCCCTAAGTGCTGCGTTAGGCGACTTATATCCGCAGAGCGCTTTGAATTAAAGAGAATTCAGTGAGTTAACGAGGAGTGGAGTACCGCATCAAAAACATCGTAGCTAGAAGATCTCGGGAGCTCTCCACTCTCCCCATACCTCTCTTAATGTACCTGAGATCTCGCCTAGCGTTGCACCGCTTCTAACAGCTTCCATGATTGCAGGCACTATGTTGACATCGTCTTTCTCGGCAACCTTCCTCACCTCCTCGAGCGCACGCTTAACCTTAGCAACGTCTCTACTCTCTCTATACTTACGCAACCTATCGATGACCCTCTCCCTAACCGCTGGATCGACTTTCAGCACCTGTATCTTTGGTATCTCCGGCTCGGTGAATATGTTGACTCCCACGATTAGAACCTCGCCCTTCTCAACCTTGAGCTGGTATTCGTACGCGGCCTTAGCTATCTCAGCTCTAGGCCAGCCGCTCTCTACAGCACGGGTCATCCCACCCATGCGCTCGATTCTATCTATTATCTTCCAAGCCTCTTCCTCAAGCATATCGGTTAACCACTCTACGTAGTAAGCACCTCCGAGAGGATCTATCGTATCAGCTACCCCGGTCTCGTATAGCAGAACCTGCTGAACTCTTATGGATAGCTTCACTGCTTCCTCGGTTGGTAAGCATAGGGCCTCATCGTACGAGTTTACATGTAGGCTCTGCGTGCCTCCTAGGACCGCTGCAAGTGCTTGAATAGTGGTTCTAATCAGGTTGACTAGAGGTTGCTGAGCGGTTAGCTGAACGCCGGCAGTTTGAGTATGGAATCTTAGCATCATGGACCGCGGCTTCTTGGCGCCGAACCATTCCTTCATTATCTTTGCCCACATCCTTCTAGCTGCTCTGAACTTAGCTACTTGCTCGAAGAGGTTCGTTCTAGCGGAGAAGAAGAAGCTGAGCCTAGGAGCAAAGTCGTCGACGGACCTTGGCCATCCCTGAAGCTTGCCTCTGTTCAATACCCACCTAACGTACTCGATTCCGTCGGCTAACGTGAATGCTATCTCTTGAGCTGGAGTTGCACCAGCCTCTTCGAAGTGGTATCCAGAGATCGATATGCTGTTCCACTTAGGCATCTCCTTAGCGCACCATATTATGAGATCCGTGGCGTACCTCATCGAAGGTTCAGGGGGGTAGATGTAGTTGTTCCTCGCTATGAATTCCTTAAGGATGTCGTTCTGAACCGTACCTCCTAAAACATGTCTAGGTACCCCCCTCTTCTCCGCAACGAGGACGTACATAGAGAGTATCTCTATAGCTGTAGCGTTTATCGTCATGGACGTCGTTATCTTTTCCATGGGGATCCCATCGAATATTATCTCCATCTCCACGGGGGTTGGGCACGAAACTCCTACCTTACCAACTTCGTAGTACGCAAGAGGGTGATCAGGATCCAGACCTAGTTGAGTTGGGAGATCGAATGCCATTGATAGACCTGTTTGACCTATGCTCAGCAAGTACTTGTAGCGCTTATTCGTTTCCTCGGCTGAGCCATACCCAGCGTACTGCCTAATAGTCCAAGGCCTTCCTCTGTACATCGTTGGGTATACTCCTCTAGTAAATGGGTAATCCCCGGGGAAGCCGAGCTTCGATAGGTAATCCCAGCCACGCTCAGCTAGATCAAGTGGTGTGTAGAATCTCTTTATCTCGAATCCTTGCTCTGTCAAGAACTTCTGCTTTCTCTCCGGCAACTTCTTCAGAATTGGTTGAAGAACTTCCTTCTCCCACTCCTCGAGTTTCTCTCTGATCTTCTCTAGATAACTCGGATCCCACATCTAGCCACTCACCTCTTCAACGAGCTCTAGTAAGACCCCGTGCAGATCCTTGGGATGCACGAAGTTAATCCTTCTCCTACCTTTCGCAACGCTCTTCGGCTGTGGATACACGAGCTTGAATCCCTTCGACGAAAGCTCTCTGCAGAACTCCTCTACGTTGTCCACGGCTATGGCTATGTGATGAATCCCCTCACCTCTCTTCTCAACGAACTTGGATACTGGGCTATCGGGGGAAAGCCCTTGCACGAGCTCTATCCTAGCGTTGCCTAGGTTGAGCATAGCGACTTTAACGTTCTCTTCGGGAACCTCCTCGATCTCAGCTTCAATGCCTAAAACTTCTCTGAACCTCTTAACCGCTTGCTCCACATCTCGTACAGCTACAGCAATGTGATGGATCCCCAGAACCTTCACTTCGACTCACCCCGCTTCCTCTTCCTATACTCTTCAGCAAGCTTGGAATAAACCTCGATTACTTTAGAGAGTGGAGTTCCAGGTCCCATTACCTCGGATACTCCTAGCTTCTTCAACTCCTCATAGTCCTGAGGAGGTATGACCCCGCCAACGATGACCGGCACATCGATTCCATGCTCTCTGAGCTTCTTCATCAAGTCCGATACGAGCTCTATATGCGACCCCGATAGGATGCTTATGCCGATAACATCGACGTCTTCCTCGATCGCGGTTCTAACTACGTTCTCCGGAGTTTGGTGAACTCCTAGGTAAACCACATCCATGCCAGCGTCTCTCAGAGCTCTAGCGATGACTTTAGCCCCTCTATCGTGCCCATCGAGACCGAGCTTAGCTACGAGAACCTTGTACCTACGCCTCTGCTGTAGTTGAGACATGATCTACCCGGAACAGGGATAGTCTTAGCTAGATATAAACGTTCCTTAGAGCTCTAGACCTAGTTGGGGTTACGAAGTGGGTTTCAGGGAGCTCGTAGAGGAAGCTATTAGGACTAAGGATAGAAAGTTGATAGCCAGAGTGTTGACGCTCATAGAGGAAGGTGAGTTGGACGAGATTAGCGACGTGATCTTCGGACAGCCTAAAGCTCACGTCGTTGCACTAACAGGTTCCCCCGGCGTTGGTAAGAGCAGCTTGATCAACAGGATCATTAAGGTTCTTCGGGAGCGAAGAATGAGCGTCGCCGTCATAGCCATCGATCCTGCAAGTCCCCTGAGCGGGGCTGCGCTGATGGGTGATAGGATCAGGGTTCGTGAGCTAGACGATAGAACGTTCTTTAGAAGTATCAGCACGCCACCCGAAACATCGTTACCTCTCCACGCGGTTCTGATGATAGAGTTCCTGGATCGCGTAGGCTTCGACTACATACTCATAGAGACCCCTGGTGTTGGACAGATAAACACTGACGTTAGGAGGGTTGCTCATACAATGATCGTCGTTCTCCAACCCGTAACGGGAGACGAAATTCAAGCCCTGAAAAGCGGGTTGATGGAGGTTGGAGACGTGTATGTCGTTAACAAAGCGGATCTTCCCCATGCTGAGATAACGGCTCTTCAACTCGAGATCGTTCTCCGCGACATGAAGAGGAACGGGTGGAAAGTGAGGATCGTTAAGACTTGTACGTTTACGGGAGCTGGTGTAAACGACTTGGTATCGATCCTAGAAGAGCGTAGGAAGTTCTTAGTCGGCGAGGGGCTCTTCTCGTCGAAGGTCGTGGAGAGAAGGATGTT
>JALWBS010000041.1 GCA_027037025.1 Desulfurococcales archaeon
TGTACGTGAAGAGCCACCTGAAGAACCTCGGTTTGGATCCGAGGCTCGTAGATACGTACATCGACAAGGTTATGACAGCACTCAGAAACGTAAACCTTAGGTACTCACGGGAATGCCTAGATCGATCCCTACCCCTTACTCACCCCTAGATCATCTGGAGAGCAGAACCTCCTCTCCACAGACAATTCTCCTAATCCGGTGAAGCGGAATTACCGATCCTCCCTCCAGATATATGTATGAGGAGTCTACCCTCACTATATCCCGAGCCCTAATTACGCGCTCACTCATCGCCACTAACCTATCTTCTATCACAAGGTAACACTCATCGCGTCGGTCACTCCACATTATGTAGTTTACCAGGGATCTTATGGTCATGGACAGATCCCCAGATCAGCTAAAGGAATTCTCTTCATTTCGTATCCGCTTGGGGAGTACTCATCACCTCTATACTAGGTGCACAACCAAACGTTAATAGGTTGTTAAGGAGTTTCACGAAGCCTGCATCAGAGGAAACGAAGTTTTCGAACTCCGCTTCAGCACCGCTACTCTCTAAAGCTGTTGCATACAACGATGAATAGAACTGTTCGTAAGTGCACATCACGTGAAACTCTGCGATCTTATCAGAGGCCAAGAAGCCGCGGATACGCACATCCACCGGCGTGTTCAACCCAAGGTTTTCCTCGATGTATGAAGAGAGCATGTTGAGACCATTCTCTGTGGTAACAATGTCTCTACGTATTAGCGTCACCAACGCGTTCAGAACCTCTACTTTCTCATCCCGCACCTCGATAAGCAACTCCCTCATATCCGTGTCTAGGCGAAGCACTGCACTATCGCAACCTACGTCGATCATGCTAACTCTTCCAGAGCCTAGCAGTGCATCGACGACAGTCGCATCAACTAATGGGATCGTGGCAATGACCTTGCGTGCCGATAACACGCTAAGCATCCTCTTAGCGATGCCCGTAACGAAGCCCACGATGTTAACACCCCTTAAACGCACCTCAATCACTTCACGAGATGATACAACGGTGCTCGGATCGAGGTGCTGAACAAGACCCTCGCTTAGCTCGAAGGTATCAATCGCAACGCCGAGAACATGGCTAGGCAACGCATCGATGCTCGTAACTCCTCGAACATCACCTGCGCAGAACGATATGCATCTAGCCAACCTAGCTCTATCAACGTCTACCACCACCAGCTCTACGCATGGAAACTTTTGTAGCACTGCCTTAACTGCAGAAAGCCCTCGAGTTCCACAGCCAAGGACCGCGATCTTCAAGCGTTCTCACCTACGGTGAGCCAATCCAACAGCTTCAGCAACGCTCCTCAACCCAAGTTCTTTGAGCCACCTCACCAACCCCCTCAAAACCCCTTGCACTACGAAGCGTGCACGACCTAGCGCGAGCGCTGATCCTATCTGCACAGCCTTAGCTCCTGCAAGTATTATCTCGGCAGCGTCTTCCCACGTCGTAATCCCTCCACAACCTATTATATCGGGTTGATACTCTTTGTAAACTTCGTAAACCACTCTAACAGCTATGGGGTGTATCGGGGGGCCTGAGAGCCCGCCAAAGATATTAGACAGAAGAGGTCTTGCACTATGCACATCTATAGCCATCGCCCTGATGGTGTTTATCAACGTCAAAGCCTTTGCACCAGCCTCCAGAGCTTTGCCCGCCGATTCCACAACCCTATCACTCAAACCGAGCTTGACTATCACCGGTATTGTCAGCACGCCAACGACATCCTTAACCACTCTAAACACCGTCGATGGATCGAACCCTATCTCGATGCCGTAACCGGGGGTGTGTGGACAACTGAGGTTAAGCTCTACAGCGTTTGCACCACACCTCTCAGCTTCCTCAGCTACATCAACGAAATCCTTCGATGAGGATCCCCCGATGCTGATTATCAACGGGATGCCGAGTTTCTTAGCTCGATTACACAGCTCCTTAACGCTCTTCTTTCCGCGGTTCGCTAAACCAACCGCATTTATGAACCCCCCGTTTCTAAGAGGCATGATTATTGGCGGAGCATTCCCTTCTCTTGGCTCAGGTGTAATAGTTTTTGATACGATCGCCGCTAGGCCCCACGAAGCCATGACATCTATGTGCTCGGGTTCAGATCCCAGGATCCCACTAGCGTTCATGATGGGGTGCGTAAGGATAAGCGAAGCGACATCGACTCTAAGGATTGGACTGCTCATCTCTCTTCACGCTCAGAGCCCTAGATCCCTTCAATTCGTAGAACTCTCCCTCTAGGTACACGATCCTACCCCGGACTATCGTAGCTACAACATCTCCCTCGACTCTCAATCCTGCGTATGGGCTCACCTTACACTTGGAGTAGAACGTCGAGGGATCGACCACGAACTTACGCTTTAGGTTCACGATCGTATAGCTAGCTACACAGCCCTCGCCAATGCATCCCCATCCTCTAACCCCCAGAGCTCTGGATGGACCTTCGTTCCATAGCCTAACGACGTCGTCTAGCAGCAGTATGCCGCGGTTAACGAGATTCAGCGTTAATTGCAAAGCTATGTCAGCCGACGCTATCCCCGAGGGACACTCTTCGAAATCAAGGCATTTTTCCTGAGGAGCGTGAGGTGCGTGATCCGTGGATAGAGCATCTAAATGCTTGACGTTTACCAACAAATCCTCGACTACGTTCTTAGGTCTCAGCGGTGGGTTGACCTTGGCTAAGCACCCGAGCTCACTCTCATCCTCACTGCTCAGGTAGAGGTAGTGAGGACAGGTATCAGTTGACGCTCCAATACTTTTCGCGAGCATCAACGTCGCGGAATTCGTCACGTGCGTAACGTGGACTCTCACGCCGCGTCCGATCCACTGCTTTACATAGCTCAACACAGCTACCTCCGCTTCTATAGGTCTGCATACATGCCTAGTACCTGCAGAACACCTCTCGCGTATGAGATCCGGGTGCTCTGCGTGAATCATCAATAGGGAGCTAGTTTCCCTCAGCACCTCTAGGTGCTCATTCCTCAACTGCCTAAAATCTGTTGGATAGATCTTTAAACCTACAACGCCTTCGATCGATAGCATGCGTCGAAGCTCTTCAGCGCTACTAGGCAATCCCACGAAAACGCCGTAGTCGACAACGCTCTTCTCAGCTAAAGCTCGCAGTTTCTCTCTCAACACGGTGACAGTCCTCACCTCGGGGCTAGTGTTCGGCATATCGACCACAGCCGTGATACCTCCGTGGGCAGCTGCCAGCGTTCCGCTACGCTCATCCTCCTTCCGTGAGAGGTTCAGTCCACGGAGATGGGTGTGCATGTCTATGGCTCCTGGAAGAGCTATGCCGATACCCGTTAAGTCTAGATGGCTGTCGACATCGTGGATCCTTGTCAATCCCAATCGCCTCTCTCTCACGAGACCGTTCTCCACAACCAACGTGACCTCGATAATCCCTAGGTGGGGGTGCAGGAACCTTAGCCACAAGCTCCTACGAATTGGATAACTCGAGATGCCTCATCACCTCAGAGCAGCTGAACACAGGTCCGTCGATGCAAAGCAGCTTTGGAAGAGGTTTAACGATGCACGATCCGCACATCCCCATTCCGCACTTAACCATCGTCTCCAACGCCACGAGCTTCTCACACTTATCTCTAGGGAACTCTCTGCAGAATGCACGAAGCATAGCTCGAGGTCCGACTGCGACCACGTAATCGAATACACCATCTCTAGCAATGCGCATAGCTAGGTCTAGTGCAGTACCTCGAAATCCCTGTGATCCATCTTCCGTAGCTACCTCTAGATCCACTCCATCTAACCATATCGAGCTTGGCGAGCATAGTTCGTCGGAGCTCTTAACGCCCCAAACTATCGTTAGCGTGCAACCTACTTCTCTACAGTACTTCGCAAGGAGGGGAGCTGGAGCTATCCCTACACCCCCCGCAACTAGGAGTATCTTCGTACCTGAAGGAGGTGCAAAACCCTTACCTAGGGGGATCTTCATCAGAACTCTATCTCCTCTCTTGATGCTTGATAGAGCTCTAGTTCCCTCGCCTCGAATCTTGAAAATGAAGCCCACGATCTGCTTATCTAGCCACGCTATGGATAGAGGAATCTCGTCAACGCCCTTTACCCAGATCATGGCGAACTCAAACGGTAGCCCCCTTAACTTCTCTGCCACCGAGAACTCTGCTACCCACAATGTTTTCGACGCTTTTTCGATACGAAGAGCTTCAGCTTCCACTAACTTCATTTCCGAGGAGCCTCAGAACGTCGGTCTCGCTGACGAGGGTACCACAGTACTCGCATTGAAGCACTAGCGGCTGCTTGGATAGGCGCTTGAACCTAGCCGTTATGGGCTCACGCTCCTTGTTAGTTATGCACGTTGGGTTTGGACACCTAATCACCCCCTCTACAACGTTGGGGACCTCGACTCTCCTCTTCTCAACCACTTCGAAATCCCTGATGATGTTTATGGTTGCTGTCGGCGCTATCAACGCTATGACGCTGACCTCCTCGGGCCTCAGTATTTTACCCTCTATCTTAACAATGTCTTTGTGACCGAGCTTCTTGCTCTCTACATTCATCAGCACCGCTATCCTAATACCTTCGCGACCTGTTATTCCCAGCACTTTCAGCACGTGAAGCGCTCGTCCTGCAGGTATGTGGTCTATAACAGTGCCACACCTTATCTTAGACACCGTGAGGGTAGGGCTAGCCATACCAATCACCTCAGAGATCGGCACCAACCTTACCTAGCTCTGCGCCTAGGATTAGC
The DNA here is from genome assembly GCA_027037025.1 of Desulfurococcales archaeon. Classification (GTDB taxonomy): domain Archaea; phylum Thermoproteota; class Thermoprotei_A; order Sulfolobales; family Ignisphaeraceae; genus JAADCV01. The sequence goes on from JALWBS010000041.1 coordinate 4,753, forward strand.
GATAGCAACGCCATACGCACCGGTACACCATTAGCTGCCTGCTCGAAGTACGCAGCGTACTTCGAGTTATCAACGCGTTTATCGATTTCATCTACCTTGGGTAGAGGGTGTAGCACCTTTAGGTGCTCCTTACCCCTACTGAGTAGATCAAGAGTTATCCTGTAAGAACCCTTCACCTTCTCGTACTCTAGGGGGTCCGGGAACCTCTCTCTTTGAATCCTTGTCACGTATATCACATCGACCTCCTCGATGACCTCGTCCAGAGCGTTAACCTCTTCAAAGGGAACGCCCTTCTTTCTCAAATACTCTACGACCTCGGGTCTAGCCCGTAGCAATGGTGGTGATACAAGGTATATCTTCCTAGGATTGAATAGCGTAAGACCGTAGATAAACGATGTTGCGGCACGACCATAGCGTAGATCCCCCACAACAGCGTACGTCAAGCCATCTATCTTACCAAACATCTTTTTCACCGTGTACAGATCGAGCATTGCTTGCGTCGGATGATGTTGCTTACCATCACCTGCATTCACTACTGGATTCACCGCTATTTCGGAAGCGAACTTCGCTGCTCCTTCGAACTTGTGCCTAACGACTATCAGATCCGCATAGGCATCTAGCATCCGGATGGTATCAGCGAAACTCTCACCCTTAGCAATGCTCGTCGCCTCCACCGAACTGAACCCTATGACGTCCGCACCCAATCTCTTGGCAGCGGTTTCGAAACTCATCCTAGTCCTAGTAGAGGGCTCGAAGAACGCTAATGCAATTACTTTACCCTTCAAGATCTCTATCTTGCTCCTCCTAAACCTCTCCATTACTTCAGCAACCTTAAAGAGGTACTCGAGATCCTCACGCGAGAAATCAAGGATCGACACGACGTCTCGGCCTAGGAAGGGATTTGCTTTCTCCATAAATGCCCGGAGCTCATGGAGAGCCGCGGTATATAAATACGCTAGAGCTGCTTAGCGATAATCGCAACCAGATCCCCCAACCCAACCATCTTGCCCCGCGATACGTATACGAGTTCTCCACTACATGGAGCTACGATCTTCTCGTCCTCTATCATCCCTATCACGTCGCCTTCCATAACCTCCTCACCCACGCTCTTCTCAGGCATGAAGAATCCGAAGGTGGGGCTCCGTATAATCGCTTTAGCTTCGAGAAGAACTCTTTTGCCGAATCCCCTAGTCACGATCTTCCTCAGCTCTTGCACCAACGACTCCAGCTCGGATCTGCTAAGTTCATCCCCGCAACTGATCATAAAGACGCCCTTGGCTTGAGCATTGATGGACCTCAAAAACCTTGGCATGACGCTCGCTTCTGCAAGAACAACCCTCTCGTACATACCCTCAACCCTATCCACCATCAACATGTGCGGAATGGAGTCCCTAGCGCAACGTACGTAGATCACACATTCGTCGCTCTCGATACGCTCAACAACTCTACGCACAATCCTCTCCCACGCACAACCTTCGGGATCGGGGACCACGCTCTCAAGCGCATACGTAGGTATCGCTGTACTAGGGACGAACAGCGCCTTTACGCGAACCTTCGTTGACGTCTTAAGCTCTTTACCTATCACCTGCATTACAAGATCAACACAGTAATCCGCGTACACAAAGGTTAGTGTCCGAGAACCTCTTCCGAACTCACGTTCGTAGAAGCAGCATTTCGAAACGCTTCCGACGCAAATCTTCTTCGCTATCATCGTTGCTCACGCACTACGAATTCCTTAACGCACTCCTCGACACAGTGATGAAACGCGTCTCCATAGTACCCTTCCGAAGCGCATCTCTCCCTGCAGACTCTTACAGCGTGGTATCGTTCGTAGCTCAACGTATCACACTCTAAACGATTTAACGAATGCAACAGTAATATCTCTAAGGGGCCAGATCATCGATGATCGACTTGTTTGGGCGGTTCACCGTTAGCAAAGCAATTAGAGAGATCTCGATGATCGAAGTCGTCCTAGCAGCATCGAAAGCTAAGCTAGACGCTGCACTAAATATCAGACGAGATCGCAAGACCTATCTTGAGTTCTTCTACAAGGTATCGGTTCCTTCAGCCATGGTAGGATTCCCGATAACTCCGATAGCCATGAGCAACTTGTTCATAAACGATGCTTATTCGGCTGTGCGGAAGAGCATTAAGAAGCTTAGATCGATAGCAGAGAAAGCGTTTCGCAAGCTGAACCTGAGCTTCGTTGTATACAGCAACGTCAATACTAAGCTCAGGGAGGTAGAGGATAGGCTCAGAAGCATTGAAGCGCTTCAAGCTGAGCAATGCGTAAACGAGTTGATGAAGTGCATAGACGATTTATTAGCTCTGTGTAGCGACATGCTCTCGGCGCTGAGGAGCGTAACACCATCGATCCGTGATGAGGTTTCTGGTATCTGAAGAACGGTGTTGATACCCTGCCTCGCTGATATTCCTAGAGAGAGTTGAACGAATACTTTAATTATTTTGATAACAACACTTCTTTGCTGAGGGTGTGCACGATGCCTAAGGCCATAGTGCTGATTAATACCGACGTAGGAATGGAGGAAGAGGTGGTAAAGCATCTCGAGTCAATGCCCGAAGTTAAGGAGGTTCACGTAGTTTACGGCGTCTACGACCTAGTTGCTATAGTCGAAGCTCCATCGTTCGACGACTTGCGAAGCGCTATTGTGAACAAGATAAGGAGATTACCACATATAAAGAGCACGACCACGCTCATAGTTGTGGAGAAGACCTAAGGTCTGTAAAAGGTCTTAACAATATTTTTTATTCAATAAAGCGGTGTCACTTATAGTGGGATAGCTAAGGCGGTCAACATGCTTAACTACGAAAACTTGGTTAACAGTTTAATTAGGCTTCAGAACTGCTTGAAGCTTTCCGGGATAGTTAAGGGAGACATTGTAAGCAAGCTCGATTTCTTGACAAAGCCTCGTGCTGGTATAGCTTTGTCGGTATCTATATGGGCTAACCAATCGTTTAGAGATGGTCTGCTGAGTTATTCGGATCTTCTATACGTTCAACGTAGATTAATACAGTTCCTAAGTAAGTTTAGTAAGAGTGAGCTTGAGTTCCTAACAAAGCTACCGTTGATAATGCCCCAGCGCTACGGATTAGAGCTCAGACTGATATCCTCGCGATGCATGGTAGAACCGAGTCTTCTAACAATGGTGTTTCAAGCAATCAATTTCTTGCAAGAGTGCATAGATTATCTTAAGCAGGGTATGCGCGTATCCGAACCAATACGGAAAGAGCCTAGGGTATGCATGAACTTACCTGAACTCTTACCCCCGGCGAAACCCAGCGTCGATGTATATGCCCAGCTCATAATCGAGAGCCTCATCTCGGATGAAGACGTTGCTAAGGATCCTGTACTCAACAATACCGTTGAGGTGATAAACGAGAAGTACGTACGTGGATCGTTGAACGAGTGCGACGTGGCTGCAATCGCCCTCATTGCGTTGATAATAACTAGGAAGCTTAGAAACACCGTGATATGCGCAGAGCCCTGCGTCAATGTCGAGGCTTACGCAAAGAGGTTGTACAACGACTTAACGTACCTAGGAGCAGACCCAGAGAGATCAGAGATCTACGAACTCTACGCGCAGTTGCTCAGCAAATCAACGTTGCTATAACCAACTTATTAGGTTCTGCCGGATAAGAGCAAGCTGTGCATGCACTCGCTACTTACTGGTGGTACTCATGTGGTCGTGGATGTCTCGATTCTTGTTCATAGCGCATCGAGGAGCATCAGCGTACGAACCCGAGAACACTATTAAAGCTTTCGAAAGAGCCGTAGAGCTAGGAGCGGACGCTATAGAGCTGGATGTGAGGTTGACAAAGGATGGCGTCCCCATAATCATCCACGATGAGAGCCTCGATAGAGTTGCCGGCATAAATGCTAAGGTCGCTGATCTATCGCTTAACGATATAAGGAAGGTGAGGGTGTTCGGATCCGAGCCTATACCAACACTCGAAGAAGTTTTAGCGAGCTTCGCTCCACGAATACCGATATTCATCGAGATTAAGGATGTTAGAGCTTCGAAACCAGTCGCCGAACTCGTTCAAAGGCTAGGTTTCGTGGATAGAGTTCTGATCATATCGTTCTACCAAGAGGCTCTTAAAACCGTGAAGGAGATATCGAAAGACTTCGCAATCGGGCTCATCGTTAATCGACGCGGCGTCAGCATTAGAGAGTGCATACACTTGAACATAGACGCTATTCTACCGCGGTACGACGTTGTAACGCCTAGGTTCGTTCAAGAAGCCCATGCGCACAACATCAAGGTGTATGCATGGACCATAAACGACCCAACAACAGCGCTGAGGATGATAGGGTTCGGAATAGATGGTATAGCAACCGATAGACCTGACATCAAGCGAAGCATAGAGAAACAGCAGACGCTACTAAAATATGCGAAGAAGTAATAATAGGTAGAGGCCATGTCTAGATCGCTGTTCCCTCGTCGGGGAGCTCCGAGTGCTAGGGTAGGTAAGCAAAGGTTCGAGTTGAAGATCTCTAAAAAAGTTATGATTGCGCTCGCCATTGCTATCGCTGTCGTGGCATGCGTAATGCTCATTAAGTCCGTTTATCCATTCCACGGGATTGCAATGCCTTCGAAACCTTCGACAGTTACAAGAATTATCTACGTGACCTTGACGAAGACCGTGACCAAACTCAAGACATTGACTATCACCAATACCGTAACCGAGACTTTCGTTCCCAACTACGTGAGTCCCCACGTCTCTATAGAGCTACTGGGTCTACGCTACGACCATGGTATTCCGTGCATAGATCTTAAGTACAACTCCACGAGCTACGTTATGATCGTGGTAAACACTTCAAAAGGAGAGAAATTTGTGTATTCGTTGCCCCCGGTTAGAAATGGACATTCCTGCTTAGCATTCGCAGCTCCATGCGAACCCATCACTAACTCTACGCTGAGCATTGAAGTAAAGTCGTTGTTAGGCAAGGTACTCATGCATAAAATGCTAATCATTGGAAACCCCAATGTGTCAGCCTCACTAATACAGTACGTGTTGAACCCCGAGAACCCGCATACACTTCAACACCTTGAGTTGCAGATAGTTAACTACGGAACGGGGCCAGCTGAGATAAGTAAGATAGTTATGCAGATCTTCAGGGGATCAACTAAGATTACTGAAAGAAGGCTCTTCATGGGCTGCTTATATGTAGCAAGCGGCTCTAGCAAGCTGATCTATACCCCTGAACTCAGTATATCGCTACCTAGCGGCAAGTATAAAGTGTACATAGAGTTACTGAACTCAAATAACAAGGTTCTTTTCAAGGGGTTCGTCGGCGACATAATCATTGGTTAGATACGCTAGGTTCAACACCTTTTTCTCCACTAACCTGCTCTTTCTTAAGCTCTTGCTCAAGCTTCTTAAGTTCCTCCTCGATCTCCTTCTCTATCTCCTCTATAGGTTTGGGCGGTGGTGTCGTAGCCAACGTGTATCCTATCCATCCAACGAGTCCTGCAACTATTCCAATGCCTATGGTGACTATTATCTTCAGCGTTATTAAGGCAAAGGGCGTGAAGAAGAGCAGATATATTATCACAGCCATGATTATCACTGAACCTGCTAACAGAGACGATCCGACTAGTTGATCCTTAGAGGGCATCTAATCACCTAGTCTATGATATATCGAAGTAGCTCCTAAATAAGTTAATCTACTTCTAAATCCCTTGTATGAACGGGTCTATGTGGATGGTTTGCAGATCGATACTAATGGATTTAGCCAAGGTAATCAAAGCTCGTCTAAGCAAAACTTCTCTGAAACTATCAACGTTGGTGATAGGCCTGAGGTACGCTATCGCGGTCGTAGAGGGAAGTGAGGGTGAAGCTGGCGGTCTATGCTTCGTGGACATTCTAGACTCGTTCTACGACCCCATGCCACCGTCATTAGAGCTGGCTCAACTCGAGCGCTTACTTCTATCACCTTACCACCTATGGAGGATCGCTGGTGTAGCTATTGTCAATGCTATCTCCCAGTATTTCTTCTGGAACTGCGGCGAAAGATCTAAGTATAGGGTAGAGATTCCGTGCGATACTAAGTCGATTGTTAACCACGTTAAGGGAAAGCGCAAGATCCTCGTTGTTGGGAACATGGGTCCTTTAGTAGCAGCGCTTCGGAACGTTGGCATAGACGTTTATGTCGTGGAACGCAACCCTCTGTACAGGTTACGCGCATACACTGATACCTCACTAAAGCTTTTAGCTAACGATATCGATGCGCTTATCGTAACAGGAGCCACCATCCCAAACGATACATTACCAATAATAACGTCTCTTCTAGAGGGAGCGAGGCCACGAATCATAGTGGGGCCTACTGCGCAGTCTGATCCAGCAACACTGTTCGCTCATGGCATAGACATCGTTGCAACGACTAAGGTTAAGAACTTAACACGAGCTATAGAGCTGATAGAGAGGGGAGGAGGTCGTAGAGATTTATCGAGTGTCGTCGAAGATTACGTGGTGTACCCCGGAAAAGCTGATGGTTAAGATGCCGCGCGGCAACCGTATGCATAATACCGTAACTATTCCATCGATACGCTAACTGTTCGTGAAGGACATGCATCGTTAGCGTATCACCAAACGCCGTGCTTGAAATATCCGATTGGGTACCTCTGTACTCGAGGTGTGTGGTATGCCTGCGTGTGAGCAGCCGGTTAGGGTTAGGACTCCTAGTGGTGAAGAGAAGGAGTTGGTGCCTAAGAAGGTGTGGATGCTAGCACCCAAGGGCAGGAAAGGAGTCAAGATAGGG
>JALWBS010000042.1 GCA_027037025.1 Desulfurococcales archaeon
CAGCTATCCGAACTATCCTCCACCCAACACCGTTCCCAATCTCACGTATCCTAGCATGCTTCAATAGCCTATCCGGAATTATGTTCCCTGGTATCTTACCTCCGCGCAGCAAGGAGTCTAGGTAATCGAGGGGTATAGGACCTTCTTCAGCGAGCTGAAGCGCTGCAACGATCTTACCGTTAGGTAGCCTAACCGCTCTGATGCTATGATGAGGCGCGTCCGCCATCATCCCTAGATCGTCGGGTTCATTGCGGTAGTGAGCGAGTACGTATATCCCAAACAAGCTTCTAAGAACTCTTTCATTATCTTTCGTGAACAACTTCTCCGGGTCGAAGGCGACGTACTCTAGATCGCCCCTCTCGATATACTTAACGTCTTCGTCCGTAAGATCGTCGGGTTCAGCATCTAGAAGTAGCACTCTGAACTGCCACCTTTCAACGGGATCGTTGATTCCGTACCTTATGGGTTCCTCCATTTCGTACATGATGAGGTCTATGTCGGGATCCTCCTTGATTCTCTTCAAGAACCTTACTGAGAACCCTCTTCCAGCACCTTCGTATCCATGTATCGTTGTTGCGTATATCGTCCTTCTATACGATCTCAGTATCTTATGAAGCAGTGGAACCGGTATCCCCGCTGCCTCGTCAACCACAGCTATGTCTACACCTAGCTTCGGTATTACCACGGGTTCCCAGTACTCTATACTGAACTTCTCACCTCGAACCTCTATAATGACGTCCCCACGCTTCACAGGAGTCGCCTTGAGCCCCACGGCTTCCAGAGCCTTGAGAACCATGTTCATCAATGGTTGCACGTTGGAGGAAGAGGGAGCGGTTACCCCTATACGCACCTTAGGCTTCTTGGAAATCATCTCCTTTATTATGCCCGCCAACGCGATGCCTATGGCACAGGACTTCCCGCGACCCCTATCAGCTATGAGTATCACAACCCTCCGCTTCTTACCGTGGATCCTCTCAACAACCTTCTCTAGATTCTTAATAGCGTTCACCTGATCCTGCGTTAAAGCAAGGCTGTAGAGCTCCAATGGGAATCGAGCATCGGTTGGTAAGGATATCTCCCTTCTACTAGCACCTACCTTCTTCACAGGGTTAGCAGCAATGATGCGCGAGTTGTCGGCATCGTAAACGAATACCCCTTCGCAATCAAGGGTTATCTCCTTGAACCAGCGCACAAAAACTTTCCTAGGTTCGGGATGCTGTGGAACCGCAAGCATCATTTGGAAGAGGTTCTTCCTGTTGTGCCAATCATCCCAATTAGGTGTTTGAAGAATTACGAGTCCACCACCCTCCACGACACCCACAAGCCTACCGATATCGTTTGGCTTCAGACTGTTCGTGACGTCCAACACTATCGCTTGGTAAGTTGTTCCGAGGTACTTCTCACTTGATTCGTAGACAGCTATCTCCAGCTTAGCATCAATACCACGCTTTTTCACGTATTTCTTAACGATTCTTTTCGTCACGCGCTCGCGTAGCACAGCATCGTCGAACTCGTCGTGGTACATGTACAGTATTCTGGGACCATTCCCGCTCTTAGAGAGCTTAATCCATCTCCTTATGAAAGTTATGAGAAGATCCGCCGTTATTATACCAACTTTCTTCGGATCATCGCCGCTCACCACGACTAGGAGCCTATGCCTATACGGGAATACCTTCGTTAATTCGCTGAATACCTTGGACTTGAAATCGTTGTACTCACCGCTAAGAGCATTTCTCACATCCTCTCGGCTTATCTTCACCTTAGCACGTTTAGCCATGCATACCACGCCCTAAGCCGTTGGTGCCTAGCCTAGGAGAAGAGAGGTGGTGTGGCAAAGGCAAAAAGCCTTGGATAAAGCTGAGGTGCGAACTACATGTAGAGTATCCTCTTAGCGAGCTCCTCCTTGATCTTCTCATAACGCTCTAACCTATCCTTGGTTAAGCTCGGCTTAACGTGCTCCATAGCCTTCATGAAGTGTCTCCACGCTACGGGTTTCGGTTTAGGTAAGATCTCTTCTCTAAGGCTCAGCATCACTGCTTCACGAACCAGCGCTTCCAGATCTGCTCCAGTATAACCCTCGGTGATCTTAGCAAGTTCAACTAGATCCACGTCCTCGGCCAGAGGGACTTTTCTCGTGTGTATCTTCAGTATCTCGTACCTAGCCCTGAGGTCGGGTGGAGGTACGTATATCAGTCTATCGAACCTACCCGGTCTTAGCAGCGCAGGGTCTAGGAGATCTGGTCGGTTGGTAGCGCCTATGACCACCACACCACGGAGTGGCTCTATACCATCGATTTCGGTCAGCAGCTGGTTTACTATCCTATCCGTAACCCCGCTCGTGTCGTGGTGCATACCTCTAGCGGGGGCTATGGAATCGATCTCATCGAAGAATATCACTGCGGGAGCAACTTGCCTAGCCCTCCTAAAGATCTCCCTTATCGCGCGCTCTGATTCGCCAACCCACTTACTTAGGATCTCAGGTCCCTTAACCGCTATGAAGTTCGCACCGCTTTCCGTCGCAACAGCCTTAGCTAGCAAGGTCTTTCCACAACCCGGAGGTCCGTACAAGAGTATCCCTTTGGGGGGTCTGATCCCCATCTGCTCGAATATCTGTGGGTACTTCAAAGGCCATTCAACTGCTTCACGAAGTTGCTGCTTAACGTCTTCGAGACCGCCTATATCGTCCCACCTAACCTCGGGAACCTCTATCAACACTTCCCTCATTAGCGAAGGCGGAACCATTTTCATTGCCGCCATGAAGTCGCCCATCGTGACCTTGAGCTTTTCAAGGAGCTCCGATGGTATGGGCTTGTTCAGGTCTATGGCATGCTCCTTCAGGAACCTCCTCAAAGCATTCATAGCCGCCTCCTTAACCAACGCAGCTAGGTCCGCTCCCGTATACCCATGGGTCATCTCAGCTATCTTATCTAGATCAACGTCCTCGGCTAGGGGAACGTTGCGCGTGTGAACTTGGAGTATCTCCTTCCTAGCCCTCTTATCCGGGGGTGGAACCTCTATCTCTCTATCGAATCTACCCGGTCTTCGAAGAGCGGGATCCACTGCATCGGGTCGGTTGGTAGCGCCTATGACTATGACCTTCCCCCTCTCCTCGAGACCATCCATGAGCGTGAGAAGCTGCGCAACAACTCGTTTCTCGACCTCTCCTACAACCTCCTCCCTCTTCGGAGCTATAGCGTCGATCTCATCGATGAATATTATCGCTGGAGCATTTCTCTTCGCTTCCTCGAATATCTGCCTAAGCCTCTGCTCGGATTCTCCGTAGTACTTAGACATTATCTCGGGTCCGTTGATTGCTATGAAGTAAGCTCCTATCTCATTCGCTAACGCCTTAGCTAGCAAGGTCTTTCCACAACCCGGAGGACCATATAGCAGAACGCCTTTGGGAGGTTCAATAGCTAGCCTTTCGAAGAGCTCAGGGTGCTTCAACGGTAACTCAACAATCTCTCTAATCCTCTCCTTAACCTCCTCTAGATCGCCTATGTCTTCCCACGTAATCCTCGGAATCCCAGCTATCGCTTCTCTAACGGGCTCGGGCTTGACAACGATCTCGGTGTCGTC
>JALWBS010000043.1 GCA_027037025.1 Desulfurococcales archaeon
TCAACACGGTTCGCAGTTCCTCGTTAACGGAGCCTGGTGGCTTGTCATGCTCCCAGGGCTAGCGATACTAATCTCAGTGCTTGGATGGAACCTCTTCGGAGACGCTCTGAGGGACATACTCGATCCTAGGACTAGGAGAAGCATAGAGTTCAGAGTGAAGAAGGGTGGTGGTAGATGAGCGAGAGGAAGCCGTTGATAGAGGTTAAGAACCTGAGGATCTACTTCTACACCTACGCCGGCGTGGTCAAGGCTATCGAGGACGTTAGCTTCACGATATACGAAGGAGAGACGCTGTGCCTCGTCGGCGAAACGGGATGTGGAAAGACCGTTACATCGAGAGCGCTCACCAAGCTAATCAAGCCGCCGGGTAGGATCGTCAGCGGTGAGATAATCTACTATAGCCCGCGCGGACCCATAAACATAGTCGAGCTCTCGGAGGAGGAGCTAAGGGAGATCAGAGGTAAGGAGATAGCATACATAGTTCAGGATCCGGGAGCCGCTCTGGATCCGCTCTACACGGTTGGATACCAGATCTCGGAGACCATGGTCGATCACGAAACGGTTAGGGATTGGAAGGAAGCGTTTAGGAGAGCCATAGCTTTGCTGAGAGAGACCTTGATACCCGAACCTGAGAGGAGGGCTAAGGCCTATCCACACGAGTTGTCGGGGGGAATGAAGCAGAGGGTCGTCATAAGCATTGGGCTGAGTAACGAGCCGAAGCTCCTCATAGCCGACGAACCAACGTCGTTCCTCGACGTCACGGTGCAAGCGCAGATACTCGAGTTGCTTCGGGAACTCAAGGCTAGGAAGGGCCTCACGCTGCTCCTGATAACGCACGACATGGGGGTCGTTGCGGAGATGTGCGATAGGGTGATTGTTCTGTACGCAGGTACCATAGCTGAGGTGGGCCCCGTAGAGAGGATGTTCTACAGACCCCTCCACCCCTACACCACAGCGTTGCTACGAGCGGTTCCAAACCCGCTTCAGAGAATGGAGAAGCTCGAAGCCATACCCGGCACGATACCGAACCTCATAAACCCGCCTCCGGGCTGTAGGTTCCATCCCAGGTGCCCATATGCCATGGATGTGTGCAAGAGGGAGAGGCCTCCGATGATAGAGGTCGAGCCTCAGCACTTCGTTTCGTGCTGGCTATACGCGAAACGTGGGTGACGAGCATGGGTAACGCGCTGGTTAGCGTTCGCAACCTCCGAAAGTACTTCCCCGTTGGAGGAGTGCTATTCACCAAAGCTTGGGTTAAGGCCGTCGATGGAGTTAGCTTCGATATATACGAAGGGGAGACGCTGGGACTGGTCGGCGAGTCGGGTTGTGGGAAGACGACCACGGGTAAACTCATTCTGAGACTTCTCGAGCCAACCGATGGCGAGGTGTATTTCGAGGGGAAGAACGTTTTCAAGCTCAGGGGTAAGGAGCTCAGGGAGTTTAGGAGGAAGGCGAACATAGTGTTTCAGGATCCGTACACGAGCCTAGATCCGAGGATGACGGTGTTCGACATAGTGATGGAGCCTTTGAGGGTCCACGGAATACGGGTTGAGGATCCCGAGCAGTTCGTGGTTAAGCTCCTATACGAAGTAGGGCTCAACGAAACCCATCTCTACAGGTATCCACACGAGTTCTCCGGTGGTCAGAGGCAGAGGATAGCGATCGCTAGGGTACTCGCTCTGAGACCCAAGTTCATAGTCCTCGACGAACCCACCTCGAACCTCGACGTATCTGTGCAGGCACAGATCCTCAACATGCTGAAGGAGCTTCAGAAGAGGTACGGATTAACCTATCTATTCATAAGCCACAACCTAGGCGTGGTTAGGTACATGAGCGATAGGATAGCTGTCATGTACCTGGGCAAGATCGTTGAGATGGGTCCAGCCGACGAAGTGTTCGAGAACCCACTACATCCATACACCAGGATGCTCTTAGCATCCATACCCGTACCCGACCCAAAGATCTCGAGGTCGAGACGAAGAACGAAGATAACCGGGGAACCACCAAGCCCAATAAACCCGCCTCCAGGTTGCAGATTCCACCCCAGGTGTCCCCACGCTAAGAACGTGTGCGAAAAGGAAGAACCACCACTCATTGAGTACTCCAAGAACCATTTCGTAGCCTGCTGGCTATACGCAAAGAGGTAGCCTTCGATCTTAGAAAAGGCTCACAGACGCTGTGAACGATACGCTCAGAGATCCCCAATCCATGTAGAGAACTGCGAAGAGGTTTTTGAAGGATAGACTGTGGTTCACCTCACGTCAATCGCTTCCAGCTCCCTACCTTTTACTTAGTATCTGAGAAAAGAGTGTTTGGCCACGTCTTTTAAACCTCCTTAGCTGGAACATAGCTAGTCGTTTCCACCAGCACATTTGTCCATGGTAACACCTTTTACATTTAGACGGATATACATATTAATATGGTGTCTACATAAACGTTAGTTAAATCACAAGAATTATTTCCATAGCTGTGGAATAAGCTATTAGACATCAAGATATATGCTTGTATCTTTCATAGTCAATGTTCATGCATAAGTTGATTTCATATAGTGGTAATACCTCTTTTTCTATATAGGGGGTTAATATAGTTGTCCGTAAGCACTTTGATTGAGAACCCTCGTCGGAATCATAGCTACCTAGAATGGGTTAGGGAGCTGGCTAGGAAGCTCGATGTTGTTCTGGAGAACGATGTTAGGAAAGAGCTGTTCCTATACATCTTTAGGAAGGGTTTCGGTATATTCAACGAGATGTGGAGAGAGCTCGGCTGTTCCAAAGCCACTTTGAGTTGGCATCGAAACATGTTGAGGAGGTGCGGCATTGTTGGGGAGCTCAGGATCTCTAAGTACAAGATTCTATACATAGTTGGGTGTGAGAAGCTAGCTATCCGCAGGTTCATGCATGAGAAGAGGGGTTCTAGGTTTAGATGGGATAGGGTTAGGAGGTTGCTCATGGATATGTGCTACGTTGACAACGATGAGGTTCTCGCGAAGAGGTACGGTCTCGACGTAGACGAGGTTAAGGGTCTTAGGCAGCTGCTTAGGGCAAGCGTAGGCGATGTGAGGGGGCGTGCTTGTCTAGAGAAGCTCTTCGCTATCTAGAGCTGCGTTAGTAGAGCGTAGAGTATCTGACCGAGGGCGATACCGCCATCGTTCGGAGGCACTCTGCGAGGCAAGATCGTTCTGATGCCTCGCTCCGCAACAGCTCTCTCGATTCCCTCGAGTATCAAGTCGTTGACCGCTGCCCCACCTCCTAACAGGATCGCATCGCTTTTGGAGTAGCTAACTGCTATGCGGCCCAGAGCTTCGCCTAGTCTTAGAAGAGCTGTTTTAGCTATGTCCTCTCTCCTAGCTCCGCTAAGCAAGTACTCGACCACGTTCTTAACGATGTCCGAGGTAGATACCCTAGGAACACCGTTTAGCAAGATCCGCGGCTTTGGAAAGTCCTCGATCTCCCTCCCCCTCTTAGCGAACGCCTCTAGCTTGATAGCGGGCTCACCCTCGTAGCTTCGGTACCTACAAACCCCTAGAATCG
>JALWBS010000044.1 GCA_027037025.1 Desulfurococcales archaeon
TGAGCGGCGAGGAGAAGACGAGAGCTAACAATTGAATCGCTGGTGCCGCGGCCGGGATTTGAACCCGGGTCTCCCGCGCCCATAGGCGTCACGGGCTCGAGAGGCCCGCATACTTGACCGGGCTATACTACCGCGGCACCCTCACCTCTCGTAGAATGAGAGGGCTTATAGGCTTTATGATCTTCTCGTTACCGCGGAGACGGAGATGCTTAGAGACTTGGCTGTGCAACGGATGCGATGGCTCTTCAAGCTAGCTACGGAGGCTGCTAGACAGGGTAGGATAGACTTAGCGAGGAGGTACGGCGAACTGATACGCTTGATTTCGCGACGAACGAGAGTGAAGATTCCTAGGTACATCAAGCGGTGGATATGTAAAAGCTGTAGCTCAGTAATGATCCCCGGGCTGACGGCTAGAGTTAGGACGAGGAGAGAGGGCAAGACCCTTCGCGTAGTGACTACATGTCTCGTGTGTGGATATATACACCGTTACGAGTTTGTGAGGAGAAGGGAGGGTAGCTATGGCACTAAGTCGAAGGTTAAAGAGGATGAAGAAGCTGAAGGTGGCTCAACACCGTGCAGACGTGAACATAGGAAAGAACGGTCTACATCCTGGAATCATCGAAGAGATACGTCGAAGACTTGATCAAGAGGGTGTAGTGAAGATAAGGATTCTTAAGAACGCTAGGAACAAGGTCGACGATCATCAAATCAGGGAGCTGGCGCAGAAGCTCAACGCTATAATCCTCGACGAGAGGGGGTTTACCTTCATTCTAGCGAAACGTTATTTAAACTCGAGCAAAGCGTCGAGAAGTAGCTAGGTAGGTGGAGCCCATGGTCACGGTAAAGGATGTGCCCGCAGACATGTTCATCGAGCGCTTGGCTAAGTACCTGAAGGAGCGCTTCGGTTCGGTAGTTAAACCACCTAGCTGGGCCCTATTCGCCAAGACCGGGCCTCATAAAGAGAGAGTTCCCGAGGATCCCAATTGGTGGTACTACAGAGCAGCTAGCATTCTTCGAAAGCTTTACATTGCCGAGGGACCCATAGGGATCGAGACGTTTAGAACCATATACGGGGGTTTGCAACGTAGAGGCTCAGCACCTCCACACTTTAGGAAGTGCGGAGGTTCTCACATAAGGAAGATCTTACAACAACTCGAAGCCGCTCAGCTGGTTGTCAAGACCCCTCGAGGACGAACGCTGAGCCCTCGGGGACGCGCACTACTCGATAGAATTGCTTGGGAGGTATTTGTAGAGCTCGTTAAGCAACGGCCGGAGCTAGCTAAGTACGGACCTCCATCACTTCAAAAAGCTTTGCAAAGCCAAGGAGTTGCAAGGAGCTAGCATCGACTAATCGAAATCTTTTTCACAGACGAATGAATGTATGAAACAGAACTTCAGAGGGTGCACACATGATGTCTTACGATGAGGAACTCGAAGCGATTCTCGAGAAGCAGTACCGAGAGCTTCTTCGACGAAGAGAGGAGCTTGAGCAGCGCCGTAGATTGCAGCAAGCATTGGAGGAGGCTCGGAGGCAGGAGATCCTACGCGTAGTACTAACGCCAGAAGCTAGGGAGAGGTTAGCTAACCTAAAGCTGGTTAGACCCGACTTAGCAAAGATCGTAGAGGATCATTTGATCGCTTTAGCGCTGCAGGGAAGGATAAATAGGCCTATTACCGAGGAGGAGCTCAAAACGATATTAGCTGAAGTGTACGAGCGTACGAGAAAGGAGTACAGAATCAGTATAAGGGAGAAGTGAAATGGCTCATCACAAACCCTTAGCTAAGAAGCTACGGCTTATCAATAGAGAAAAGAGTAATCAGCCGATACCCCTCTGGGTAGTAGTGAAAACACGATTCCGGGTGAAGTGGAGGCCCAGAATGAGGCATTGGCGTAGATCGAAGCTGGAGGACGTATAAGTTGATCGTGGAGGTGATACCCCTTGCCTAGGGATAAGAGTGAAGGTCTATTCGTAATACCCCTGAAACGGGTGTACATGGCGGGGTCGAGGAAGAACAGAGGGCAAAGAGCGGTTAAGTTCGTGAGAAGGTATCTAGAGAGGCACCTAGGTGGGAAGGTTCTCCTAGATCCATTGATAAGCGTCTACATATACAAGAGGAAGATAGAGAAGCCTCCGAGATACATAGCTATCCACTTCGTTAGGATAGATGAGGGTGTATTCAAGGCATCGCTAGCGCTACCCGTTAGGAGATAGTGATGGCTCTACGCAACGCTATCGAGAGGCTATCCATAAGGAACAATCCCAACATAGGCATATACATCTTTGCGAATGATAAGATAGCTATCGTATCTCCCCTCGCAGATGAGAAGGAGCTTTCCCTGATTCAGCATGTACTTAGAGTACCCACTATTGTCACCACCATCGGTGGCATGAACATAGTGGGGGCTCTCGTGGCTGGTAACAACAACGGTCTACTTATACCGTCGATAGCTAAGAGCCACGAAGTCGAGAAGATAAGATCCTCCTTCGACGGCGTTGTCGCGGTGGTTAAGACTAGATATACGGCGCTGGGAAACGCCGTTCTATGCAATAATAGGGCTGCTCTCATACATCCGGAGGCATACGATGAGCTCCGCAATGTTGCTAAAGAAGCGCTGGGAGTCGAAGTCGTTGAGAAAGGAACCATCGCAGGTATACCAACGGTTGGCTCAGCCGCCTTCGTTAACGATATTGCCGGGCTCGTTCATCCCGAGGCAAGCGATGATGAAATCCGTTTTCTGCAGAACCTGTTCCAGGTTCCGATAGCTACGGGAACCGTGAACTTCGGTGTAGGATTTATAAGGTCTGGCTTAGTCGCTAATAGGTACGGCATACTAGTAGGCTCTAAGACCACCGGACCCGAGCTCATGAGAATAATGCAAGTGTTTGGTGTAGGGAAATGAGCTCTCCCGAAATCAAAGTATTCAGAATATATGGCTACATGCTCATAGGGACGAGTTCTGCACCAGAATGGAGGAAATTCGTTAAGGAGATAAGAGCTGTCAAGCTCAGCGACGCGCTCGAGAAGCTCTATTCGGAGCTCGGCAGCAAGCATAAGGTTAAGAGAAGCCATATAAAGGTGTTGAAGGTAGAGGAGATATCTCCCGAGGAAGCACTGGATAAGTACGTTAAGGAGCTTTCAAAGCTTACTTACATGGTGGTAGAGTGAGCGATAAGACCATCCATAACACGCGAGAACTTGAAGAGACGATAAGACAGCTTGCGCTCCAGCTAGAAGAGCTGAAGTCGTACATAGAAATAGCTCAGAACCGCGTTGCCGCTATAACGTCTGAGTTAGAGGAGTTGAGAACAGCTTACGAAACCCTATCCTGGCTTGAGAAGCGCTGTGGCGAGGAATCGTTGATAGCTCTCGATCGACGAGGATACGCTTTCATAAAGTCGGTGATACCACGAGACCTCAAGGTATACGTATCGCTTGCACGAGACTACGTCATGGAGCTAC
>JALWBS010000045.1 GCA_027037025.1 Desulfurococcales archaeon
GTTCTAAGGAGAGGCTCCATACTAACTCCATTAACTACTGCAACCATGGGTTCCTTAAAGACATAGCTACTTAAGTCAGACACTAACAGGAAAAGTATCAGTAGAACTACTAAGCAATCCGCAATCGCGGCTAAGACCTTGGTTACCTCCAAGGGATTACTCCTCAGACTCCATTATTTCCTCGATGGATAACTCTATCACCTTTCCTTCACGCCTTGGAGGAGCTCCTCCTTCTAACGAAACCCTTCCTCTACCCTCAACCTCTACACCCTCAGAACCTATCTTCACCTTAGACACGACACCACGCCACTTATAGCCACAGGAAGGGCATTCGAATAGCCCCATGATTGTCACAGTGATTCTACCTCTCTTGTCAGGTAGAGGGGCTGTGAGCTGCCATGTTTTCTTAGGTTCGTTAACCACGGTTCCACATTTAGGGCATTGAAATGTCTTTTTTGCCAACAGGTTACACCTATTGCTCTGTAACAAAGCTAGAGCTATATTTCCCTTAGTAATTCATAAGGTACTGGTGCGTACCCGTGGCCGAAAACCCATTTCTGATCAAGAACGTCGACGCTCTCCAGGTTCTAGACTCTAGAGGTGATCCAACAGTAGAGGTCATCGTTGTAACCACGGGTGGAGGCGTAGGCAGAGCGATAGCTCCGGCTGGAGCGTCTAAGGGCAAATACGAAGCTGTTGAGCTTAGAGATGGAGACCCCAAGAAGTTCTGCGGTAGAAGCGTATTGAAAGCCGTTGAAAACGTAAAGCAGTTCCTAGGACCAGCTATACAGGGACTGGATTCTAGGAAACAACGAGAAATAGATAGAGCTCTCATCGAAGTTGATGGGACTAAGAACAAGTCTCGTATGGGAGCAAACGCGATACTAGCAACAAGCTTAGCTGTGGCTAAGGCAGCCGCCAACACAGCGAAGATTCCTCTATTCGTATACCTAGGAGGGGTTCGCAGCAGAGCACTGCCCATACCAATGCTTAACATAATAAATGGGGGAGTACATGCAGGTAACGAGCTAGCAATCCAAGAGTTCTTAATAGTCCCACACAACTTCGACTCGTTCTCCGAAGCCTTAAGAGCCGCTGTCGAGACGTATAAGAACCTCAAGAACTACCTCAAGCAGAGGTACGGCGCATCAGCAATCAACGTGGGTGACGAAGGAGGTTTCGCACCACCTATGAAGAGAACCGAGGAAGCTCTCGAAGCGATGATGAAAGCCATATCGATGGCAGGATACGAGCCCGGTAAGGACATAGCTCTAGCTCTCGATGCTGCAGCTACGCAATTCTACGACGAAGAGAAAGATGTTTATAGGATAGACGGTAAGGAGCTTAAACCAGCGGAGTTGCTGAGGTACTGGCTCGAATTGATAGATAGGTACCCCATAGCTAGTATAGAGGATCCGTTCCACGAAGAAGCATTCGACGATTTCGCAGCTCTAGTAAGGGAATCCAAGGGGAGGATCTTCGTCATCGGCGACGATATAGTCGTGACTAACATAGAGCGGCTCCGCAAAGCTCTGCAACACGGATCCGTTACAGGGGTTATCGTTAAGCCTAATCAGATTGGTACGCTAAGCGAGACGCTGGACTTCATAGACGAAGCTAAGGCAAGAAGCATAGTGACCGTGATTAGCCATAGAAGTGGGGAAACTGAGGATACGACAATCGCTCATCTTGCAGTAGCTGTAAGCAGTATCTTCATCAAGACGGGGGCTCCAGCCCGCGGCGAGAGAACGGCTAAGTACAACGAGTTGCTTAGGATAGAGCATCTCCTAGGGACGGAGGCAACTTACATGGGCAAACTCGTGAAGCTACCCAACGTCAGCTAAGGTTAGTGGCATCGGCTCAGCCACGGGTTCACACATCATTTTTCAGCAGCGCCTCGGCATCATCACAGCCCATCTCCTTCTCGGTACCAACTCCGCACGTTGTTAATAAGCGCTAGGAGAGATAGATACTGTGTCGAACCATGGTTACCAACCTGCCCGCTGAAGCCAAGGCCAAGTTCGTTAAGTACATGGAGGCGAAGACACCTGAAGAGAAGCTACGTGCTCTCCAGGAATTCCTTTCATCTGTACCGAAGCATAAGGGTACGGAGAACCTCATCAGATGGATTAGGAAGAGGATGGCGGAGCTTCGCGAAGAAGTTGAGGAACGTAAAAGGAAGAAAGGAGGTCGCTCAACAATATCCTTCTTCGTCGAGAAATCCGGAGCCGCTCAGGTAGTGATGGTGGGGTTCACCAACGTTGGTAAAAGCTCATTGCTTAGAGCTTTAACGGGTGCTAAAGCTGAGGTAGCTGACTATCCTTACACAACGCGGTTCCCCATTCCGGGAGCCCTGAAATTCGAGGATATAGAATTCCAGCTCGTGGAAGCTCCAGCGATAATCCCAGAAGGAGGTGCATGGAATGGTAAGGTAGTGGGCCTCGTTAAAAACGCAGATGGCATTATCATAGTGCTGGATGCTTCCCGCAACCCCCAAGCTCAACTAGTGAAGCTAGCGAGATTTCTGCAAGAGCATGGAGTGTACATTGTTAAACCACGCGGTTATGCAGTTATAGAGCGAGGAAGAGGAGCCAACGGAATACAGTTCAGACTGTACGGAAGGTTACTCTGTTCACCAGATGATGTGAGGAAGCTGCTAGAAAGCTACAGGATATACAACGCGATCGTCAAGATCTACGGTGAGGTCACGTTGGATATGATAGAAGAAGCCATATTCGAGAGCATAACGTACAAACCAACCATGGTAATCCTTAACAAAATAGATCTGGTAGACAAACCCGATGAGATGGTGAGCAACCTTAAGAGGTTGACAGGTGATCGCATACCAATAATTCCGGCATCTGTAGCCAGAGGGATCGTGGACAAAGATCTGGTGGGTCGAACCCTCTTCAACATACTCGATCTTATCAGAGTCTACACGAAACCTCCCCTAGGCAAGCCATCTACGAAACCCTTAGTTCTTAGGAGAGGCGCTACGGTTCTCGACGTCGCAAGAGCTGTTCATAGCGAGCTATACGAGAGGTTCGCATACGCGCGGATATGGGGGCCCTCAGCGAAGTACCCCGGTCAAAGAGTAGGGCCGAACCACGTGGTCGAAGATGGGGATATAGTAGAGATTAACATACGCAAGTGATTTATACCTCGACTCAGATCACGAGGCTGTGCGGAGCCTTGGCCAAGGTTAGGAAGCTCATACTTGTAACCGCGAAGCACTTACCTCAACACAGGTACTTTACTAAAATCGCTGAGGAATTGAGTAAGAGGCTCGGCTGCGATCTAGAGATTCGAGAAGAGGACTACGAGTTTCTATCTATTCACGGGGATAAGGATGAGTTTGGGATGGCTTGGGCTCCACAGCTCTTCGTCGAGCTTGATGACGGCTCCATACGGTTAATCTTATCGAAACTGCCTATAGATGCCAAAACGCTGAAG
>JALWBS010000046.1 GCA_027037025.1 Desulfurococcales archaeon
ATGGTTGAGAAGATTGCTGGTGTTGGTGCTAATGTTGTGATTTGTCAGAAGGGTATTGATGATGTTGCTCAGCACTACCTAGCTAAGAAAGGTATTCTAGCCGTTAGAAGGGTGAAGAGAAGCGACATGGAGAAACTAGAGAAAGCAACCGGAGGAAGAATAGTGACGAATATCCAGGATCTGACTGAGAGAGATCTAGGAGAAGCCGCTTTAGTAGAGGAGCGTAAAGTTGGAGAGGATAAGATGGTGTTCGTCGAGGGATGCAAGAATCCTAGGGCAGTGTCCATCGTGCTGAGAGCGGGCTTAGAGAGGCTCGTCGATGAAGCTGAAAGGGCTATGAGAGACGCTCTGAGCGCTGTAGCCGACGTCTTTAAGTTGCCCAAGATCGTCTACGGCGCTGGAGCCTTCGAGATCGAGCTCGCTAAGCATTTGAGAGAGTATGCAAACAAGGTTGGTGGAAAAGAAGGGTTGGCTGTCGAGGCCTTTGCGAAAGCATTGGAGAATCTAGTAGCGACGTTGGTGACCAACGCTGGGCTGGACCCCGTTGACTACATACTCAAGCTGAGAGCTGCGCATAAGGATGAGAGTGGTAAGTGGATAGGAGTTGATATCATGACTGGAGAGCTCAGGGATGCTCGCGAGATGAGAGTTGTTGAACCGTTGCTAGTCAAGATCTCTGCTCTTAAGGCTGGAACCGAGGCTGCAACGTTGATACTAAGGATTGATGATGTTATAGCTGCTAGCAGGAGGAAGGAGGAGAAGAAAGAGAAGGAGAAGAAGGAGGAGTAAAGGAGGTCAAGTAATCGCTTAGGTTAGGATAGTAGCGAGGTATCGACTTTAATTTTCACAGGTTTTGCGATTTCGGGTACCAATACGTACGCCTCTCCAGGCTTCAGCATCGATATATCTCTAATCATTTTTTGCGGAGAGACGATATTTGACAGAACTATGTTTACATCTTGGGACGACTTCAACGCGTGTATTATCTTCGTATTGGTGTTCTTCATGACTATGGGTGCGAGCATTGATGGGGCTTGGGATATCACGACGAAGCCCATACTCCATTTACGAACCTCGGCTATCATAGAGCATATAGGATTCTCCTTCTCGAAGATGTTGTGAGCCTCATCGACGATAACGAGTATTGGTTTCGGAGCCAGGTTGTATTGAGCACTTAGCCCCAGGGATCTTATCAGCAGTGATGAAAGTACTTTGCGAACGCGTATGTTGGATATTCCCGAGACGTCGAATATGACTATGCTATTGTTCTTGAGATCGACGAACTCGCATCTACTCCATCTTATTGATAGGTACTGAGATGTTAAGGGCTTAAGTTTCCTTATTAGCGCCTCTCTGGACTCGGTGTACCATCTAGCTGAGGCTGGTGAAGATTGAACAACGTCTACTACGAGATCTATTACATACCCCTTAATTTTCCTAGCTCTTAGTACGTTGAGGGCTTCCTCAAGAACGTGAACCTGTGCTGGTGTGAGCTCGAGTCCTGTTTCTAGTATCTCGATGAATGCTAATGGGTCGCGAGACACTATCTCTTCGAAGTTCATGTATCTAGGAATCCTTTGTTCGAGGGGGTTCGTATACAGTATCTCTATATCTCTTACTGGCGTCAGCAACGATGCGTACTCTCCATGCCAATCCACTATTATGACAGCGTAACCGTTTCTCGCAGCTTCTGTAGCTATTACAGATGCGGTAGTTGATTTGCCACTCCCAGTGGTTCCCACTATCGCCACATGCCTAAACACGTGCTCGTCCGTTAGCGCTACCACTATGTCTTCCGCACCCACGATGCGCCCTACTCTTATCCTACCTTTGGAGAACACCGAGCTTAGCTCCTCGATTTCGCGGATATCGATCGACGGCGAAGAGTACATTATCCCTACTTTATGCATGCACGGAACTATTCTATCGTTGTTCCTGCTAGAAAGCATATCCGTAAAGAACCCTGTTTCACCCTCTAGGCAACGGGTTAGAGCCTTAACGAGATCCTTAGAGCGGGTCTTCGACGCTAATATGGCTCCATTCGATAGAGCTTCTATCACACCAGCGGCAACATCCCTCTCGTACAAGCACTCATCCTTATCACTCGAGGCAACGATGAGGTACGTGGCCATAACCCCCTTCGATAAGCAGGTAAGTATGATTACGCTGCTGGCCAATCTATTGTAGAGGGTATCTAAAGCGCTTTGAAGTACCGTAGATAATTCTTCTTCGCTTTCCTCATGGGATACCAGCTTTAGTGCGCTTACAAAAACGGTCTTTTTACCTAGCTGTATCGATAGAACTTCTTCGTCGAGTACGTTGGTGAATATAGCTAAGGTTTTCTTACCTAGGTTCAAGTTCCCTACTAAGTGCAGTGATAATAAAGCGTTACGTAGATCTCCTCATAACCATGTATACGCGATCCATAGGATTGAACTCCCTAAGAAGCTCCTCATTGCTGGTTTGGAGAATCACTAGAAACCCCCATAGACTTATCAAAACCTTACTAACGTCGTCTTCGCGACGTTTAGTCACGACGTAGCCGTGCGCTGCAAAGTCCTTGCCTTTCTCGAAGGGTGGAAGATCCTTCGAGATCTCGACCTCTATCTTATCACCTTTCCTAAACATCGCCACCATTCTATGTATATCCATCTTTATCTTAACGTCGCCACATGTTAGATCCCATATGTATATGCCGGGGATGTAGGATCGAGTCACCTCATCTAGAGTACAGGTTAGCTTCACGAAGTCGCACCCTACGGATCGGAGAAGTAAGTGGGTAAAATATGCATAATCGATATTAATTCGTGGTTCTAGAGCGGAAGCGGGGGGATCTTTTGACGTACGTAGCGAGGTCCATATCTACGGAGCTGGGTAAGCTCCTCAATAAGAGGGTCGTCGTCAAGCTCGTTGATGGCAAGGCCTATGTCGGTAAGCTCGTCGCCTTCGAGCCGTCTGCTCTTCACGTAGTTCTGGAGGATGTCGATATCGGGGATAGTAAGCTCGAAAGGCTCGTAATACATGGCTCACGGATATCCGAGATATACCCTGAGTCGACCTCGATCTTCGATGCGGAGGAATTTGCCTCGGTTCTCAGAGAGAGGCTAAACCTCAATCCATACGCCATAAGGGTTCTTCCCGAGATCAACGCGGTTGTGGTTTACGACAAGATTAAGATCACGGAAGCGGGGGTCGAAGGAGAGGGAGGTTTAGCTCAGAGGATATACGAGGTGTTTAAAGAGTACATCGAGAGCAAGAGAAGAGGGCACTGATGTTCGAGGTTAAATGGCAAGATCTTTTAGGAAGGATAGGGGTTCTGCGTACACGTAGCGGTGATATCGAAACGCCATACCTTTTTCCTGTTGTGGATCCAACCATGAAAAAACAGTTAGTGAGCCTAGAAGAGATCAGAGAGGTGGGATTCAATGCCGTTA
>JALWBS010000047.1 GCA_027037025.1 Desulfurococcales archaeon
TCGCAAACCCGATCAACACGACCCTGCTAACCATTCCAGGATTATGCATCGACGAAGATTCGCAGTTCACTAAGCAACGCCTTGTGAATGTCCGCAGAACGAAATCATGCCCGCACCTAGCGATGCTAGGGATATCAACGATCATCTAATCGTGGACTGCTTTACCAATACGAGCCACGTATCTACGTAAGGCTTTGCAATAACGATCTTGACCGTGTACACCCCGGAACATGAGCTTCTGATCCAAGCGGTTAGGAGATTCGATGGACTAACATCGATGGGCTCTAACCCGAATGCAATCCTACATGTTCTTCCATCGAATCTCACAACGTATTTAAAGGGTAGTATACCTGTGTAGGTAACAGATTTATTCCTAGGTAACATTTCGATCTCGATGCTCCTCACCTTAACCTTCTTGGGCATGAAGTAGAGCCTGTTCTCGCCAACAAGACGCACGATGATGAACCTGTAGAACGTGTTCCCGATGCGGAGAACAGACGAGTTCACCACTGCTCCATTGAGGATCAGCATCCTGGAGAAGCTATCAACATCGAGTAGCCGAGCCTTGCCCCGCTTCAAAGCATCGAGATAGATCTTCCTAGCGACGCTTAGAACACTCTTAAAGTTTTTGGCAACGAAATCGTAGCTACGGACACGACTACTCATCATAGCGACGTTGGTACCCAGTGTTCGTTTCTTGAACAGTACAAGCCATACCTCGCTTGCGCACGATGCGCATCCAACATCTTTGTTCACTGATATCCTCAGCACGTAGATACCATTGCATGGATTGATCGTTGACCCCAGCAGGTTGTAGTTCGCTGTGACGAACCCAATCTCGAAGAACCTCACCCTACACACCTCGCTTCCGTACATGATTAGGTAGCTGTATGGCAACCCACCCGTGTAAGTCACCGACTTGTTCCTCGGTAGAAGCCGAATCTCGATATCGTTGACTATAAGCTTCTTCGAATCGAAGAGGAATTTGTTCTTATCGTTGTAGACATGGAAAACCACGTAGCGATATAGTTCGTTTCCTATGCGGATAGTCGTCTCGTTCACGATCGAAGCCTTCCCAACGAATAGCTTGGAGAAGTTGTCGAGATTCATCATATAGAGCTTACCCTTCCCAACGAGCTCGGCATACACCTCCCTAGCCTCCTTCAGAATACTCTTGAAGTTCTCGAGAGCCAAAGCATACTCACGCTCACTAACGCCGAAGGTCTCGAGATACGCACTGCCCGTGTTGGTCACGGAGATGCCGTTAGTCATAGCCGTACCGATACCTACCACGGAACTAGTTCGTTTTCGTTGAAGTGAGTTAGAGCTGATGGTATGGACTTGATATGGCGCAACTCATTTACTGTAAATCAGCGTTATAACCGAGGCAATGACCACCACTACAATGATCAAGACAATTATCGAGGAACACCAATGACGCGATTCACCAAATCCTTTCATCGTGGTTACTCTCCATGTAGAAGAAACCCGCTACAATAATTAAGTACATTCAGTCGATGAAGTACGTTTTAACTTGAATTGCTTTTAAATCCCTAAATCGACCCATCGCTAGGAAACAACAAGACTTTGACTAAGTATGAGCACGAATGGATTCAGCATTCGCGGGTTTTCATCATGGAAGCCCCTTGACCTCCCCATCGAGCCCCGAAGCAGTGTCTTAGCATGGTCTCTACCTGAACTAGGCTCGCTTGACCCATGAAGATCGCTGCGACCTCTCCCAGAACCCTCTTCTCGATCACCATCCACGGGTGGAGCTCCTCAGCTCGTAGAGGCTGAACATAACACTAACTCTCTCCATAGCCACCCTGATCTTGGCTCTGATATGGTTCTCGGGCGATTTGGGGCGTAGCCATCAGTACGTTGAAGGGATGCATTGAATGGTATTGTTGAAGTGCTTAGCATCGCTGCTAATGGGTATAAGGCTCTTGTAGAAGCTTTGAAGTACTTGGCGAGCTAAGGATGGGTAGAGCAGGTATTTTTATCGAAGCTATTGAGTTGACTAAGGTCTACGAAGGTAATGTAACTGCCCTCAATAAGCTTACGTTCGCTACAAATGCGCGTGTAGTGGGGCTCATAGGACCCAACGGAGCTGGGAAGACAACTTTTGTGAGGATAGCGGCAACGCTCCTCAAGCCTACGCAAGGTACTATTCGTGTTCTTGGGATTGACGTCGTTAAGGAGCCACGTAGAGTCAAGAGGTTCATATCTTTAGTTCCTCAAGATGTTTCACCAGATAGCCGCTCCACAGTCTATAACCATGTATTTTACTATCTTATTGCGAGAGGGTATAGCTTCAGCGATGCTAGGAAGAGAACTAGGGAGGTTCTCGAACTCTTCGACCTATGGCACCTAAGGAACACTCCCTGTGTAAAGTTATCTGGAGGTCAGAGGAAGTTAACGATAGTTGCCGCGGCTCTAGCCCCCTACGAAGTCGAGGCTGTCTTTCTCGATGAACCTACAACAGGTCTAGATCCTGCGAATAGGGCGAAGCTTTGGGGTTTAATCTCGAGAATGGTTAGGGAAGGCATTAGGTTCTTAGTCACGTCTCACGAGATGGAGGAAGTTGAGGAGCATGTTGAGGAAGTGGTGATGATTGATAAGGGCAGGTTGGTGCTCCACGATGAGCCCCGTAGACTTCTTTCACGCTTCAGCGATCTGATTTGCATAGAGGTTCTGAATGTCAAAGAGTTCAGAGAGGTTTTGGAATCTAGTAGGGAAGTGATTGAGAAAGCTGTGGAACTGGGTACGATTACGTACCTATACGTTCGTAGAGATCACTACGGCGAGGTTTCGGAGCTATTGACTAAACACGGATTGGAGTTTAGAGTACGGAAGTGTAGCTTGAGAGATGTCTTCCTATGGTGGACCCGATGAGCATCATAACCTCTATCAGAAAGGTTCTCGGAGTTGCGCTATTCTTAGCTACTCCAATGGTTAAGGAGTGGTCAAGCCACTTACTAATGCTGCTTCCAGCTATATGGATTGTCATACCGTTCTACGCCTTTGGAGGCAAAGCCCTTGCATCCTACGCCCTTATAGGTGCTACGATAAACATCATCTTCTCAGTAACAATCTTCAGCGCATACGAAGAAACTCTCTACGACATCTACGACAAGCTAAGGGACTTCTTCCTCGCATCTCCTCTAACGAGTTTCGAGTTCCGGACAGGTCTAGCCTTTGGGCTACTGCTAACCGCCTTACCATCGTTAGTCATCTGCTTAACACCGCTATTCCTAATGACTAAGAGCGCGGGACCCCGCGAAATTGTGGTGACCGTGGCATTACTCCTCGTCCTCTGGATCGTAGCGACATTGATAGGCTACCTGATACCCATTACGAAGAACCCCTTGGCAACAGGGAATTTAGTGAGAATAATATCGT
>JALWBS010000048.1 GCA_027037025.1 Desulfurococcales archaeon
ATGCTGAGCTGAGTAAGCATAGCTTAGAGCATAGAAAGACCAAGGAATACGCGTAGCGAGCTAACTACTCGATGTATATACCCGGCTTAGTCGGGATAGCACTACTCTTTTTACCACCTAGATCAGGTGCCTCGGGATCGAGAGCGCTAAGTATCTCCACACTATCAGCACACACCTTCTTGGCTATGTACGTCGAGAAGTCCTTCAACACCGCTAACTCGTCTATACACGTTTTTCGAAGCACGTACTTATCGAAATCGCTTAGTTCCCTAGATATCTTCAGCAGTCTCTGAGCAATTCTAAACGCCTTGTCCTTGGGAACACCGGCTTTGATCAACGCCTCCCCAACTTCTCTAATGCTCTTACCATCGATGGCCAGCTTAACGGCTTCGCATGTAGTTGCAGGATGTGCGTATACCACAACCCTACCTATCTTCGTTCGCTTCGTTGCCCTAGCTATGTTCTTAATGTCCTCCACAACTCTTTCAACTATCCTCAGCGCTCCCACAGCTTCGAAATCTATCTCCTTCTCGTCGAACGATGGCCACTCGGCCACCGATACATACCCCTTACCGTTGACGGAGCTCCACAGCTCCTCGGCTATGAACGGCGTGAAGGGCGCTAGTAACCTGAGCCAAATATCGATGACCTCGTTAACAACTCTCTTACTGGGCTTCTCCACAATCGAGAGGTACTCCTCAACTATCTGAGGTATTCTACCAAACACCTTGATAGCAGCGCTTCTGATCCTAACGTTCTCGAGATCCCTGCCGACATCGTTGGCCAGAAGCTTCACCATCGATAACAACCATCGATCCGCTAACCCCGTTTCTCGATCCACAGCACTCTCCCTGAGCTCGTCAATCAACGCGATGGCTCTCTGTATGTAGCTAAGCGCACTCTTCATCAAATCGTCGCTTATCTCGAAATCTTGAGGTACCTCTGCTCCCATAGCCATGGAGAGGCGAGCGACGTCGGGGCTCCAGTTCTCGACCAAGTCCTTCAGAAGCACGATGTTTCCACGAGACTTACTCATCTTTCCTCCTCTCAGCAGCACCCACCCATTGGCTATCACGCCACGAGGCCACTTGTTTTCCGGGAATATCGCTGCGTGATTGAATATGAAAAACGTTAGGTGATTGGGTATGAGATCCTTGCCGCTGACCCTCCAATCCAGTGGATACCAATAATCGAACTCCCTCCTGATATCCTCGATGCTAGCAACGTCTATTCCGAGCTTCGCGGCTATCCTCTTCGGGTCGCCTATCCCCAGCATTACGTAGTCCCAGAATTCGTCATCGAGTTTCGATGGATCTACACGAAGAGCCCTGATTTTGTGTACCACGGTGTAGAACGCCATGTATATCGTCGAGTCGCTGAGGCTCTCGATGACCCAGCTCTCGTCCCAGGGAAGGGGTACACCGAGTCCTCGAGTTCGAGCACAAGCTCTTCGCCGAAGCCAGTCGATCGTTGCTATGAACTGCGCTCTAGCCTCCTCAGGAACGATCTTCATCTTGCTAAGTAGCTTCTTTGCAAGCTCTTTCCATCCCGGATCTCCGTAGTTTATGAACCACTGATTCTCCAATATCTTCACGACGACTTCGGCACCGCATCTGCAGTACACAGGCTTATTGATGATTTCGTAAACTATCGATGCGTCTCCACGCTTTAGAAGAGCGTCCTTTATCACTTCACGAGCTTCGGAAACGCTGAGTCCAGCTACCCTGGACACGACCTCGTAGTACTCTTCGCGTACGGGTACTCTAGAGGGTATGTCGGAACACATAACTCCTTTGCTTAGCTCCGTAGAGTAGACGAACTTCGTAGCTTCATCCAGCTTATCCCTATCGTTCTGCGAAGCGATGCCAAACCTCTTCAATGCATAGAGTGCTAGAGGCTCTTCGAATCCCTCGACACGTATTATCGATCGTGGAGCAATGCTGCTTACCACCTCCTTCAAGTTCGTAGGTAGTGGCTCGGTACCCTTTCTGAGGTCAATGAGCGCGATTGCGTCGTAGGGAGCGTGCGCTGGGACCGACATGACGATGCCTGTAGCAAAGGAATGATCGACGAAGCTAGCAGGTAGGATGGGTACCAGTTCTCCCGTAACGGGGTTCCTAACGAGTTTGCCTATGAACGAGCTGGCCTCCAGACATCGGACGATTCTGAACTTGAGCTGGTGCTTAAGTCTTTCGCAAGCTCCTTCCCCTACAACCCACCTAGAACCTCCCTCAACATCGATTATGCAGTACCTAGCGCTGGGGTTCATCCATATGTTTGTTACTCCGAGAACGGTTTCGGGTCTAAGCGTAGCAGTTGGATACACGAGCCCATCATCGTCCCTGAAGTATATAGCCACGAACTCGCCTATGTCGGGTTCCTTATCTCCTTGCGTATCGTGAGCTCCTACAGGCATTCCGTGCCTTGGACACCAACCAACAGGATGAGTCCCCTGCTCTATGTACCCCTTCTCCCTAAGCTTCCGAAACTGCCAATGGATAAACGATCTGAACTCGGGATCCACGGTGGTGAACTCTCTCCTCCAATCTATCGAAAGCCCGTAAGCTACCATGGCTTTCTTCGACTCCTCGTGGAAGTACCTTGCTAAGAACAGCGGGTTCCTCATCTTATCAATTACCTCGGGAGGAACATCGTACTTCCTCTTCAGAACCTCGATTATAGTTTGGTCACCGCTAGCTATCCTCTCAGCCATGGCTAGGATCGGTGTGCCTGTGTAGTGGAACCCCATGGGGAACAGCACGTTGTAACCCTTCATTCTCCAGTACCTAGCCACGACATCCGCTACCAGGTACGTCCTAGCGTGTCCCATGTGAGCAGGGCTGTTGGGGTACATGAACGCTGCTGTCACGAAAACTTTGGGCTTCGAGGGATCAGGATCTGCTTCAAACACGTGATCCTGAATCCACTTACTAGCCCATTTACTCGCAATGTTCTTCAAGTAGTCGACGAGGTTGGAAGCAATAAGCGATCCCGAGCTGAAGCGTGTGCTTGCACGAACCTAAAAGCTGTTTTGAAGCTATTCCTCCTTCGAGGTCTAGTCATTAAACTAAGGGCGATAGGGTTAAGAGCTAGCTACGCGCCCGCCTTTCTCTGAACGAGAAGTGGTGTTTGCATGGGTGATCACATAGACGAGCTATTGAAAGAGCTCAAGTTCGTGGACGCGATCGTGGCGTCGTATCACGGGGTAGTGGTACCTCCATCGATACCTCGGTACCGGGCACTACCTGACGAAGCTGTGATAGATCTTCTATCTCAGCTAAGGCGTAGGTACAAGGTCATCATAGTCTCGTTCCGATCGTACACCGCAATCC
>JALWBS010000049.1 GCA_027037025.1 Desulfurococcales archaeon
CAAACCTCTCAAATTTCTCAGCATCCCTGGAGGTTATCCGAGGCTTCATAAGCAAATTCTTTAGGAAGTTCAGCATTTCCATTGGTCGAAGGCTCCTTATCTGTATCCTTAGCAACACGACGTCGGGGTCCAGCAGGGTGCCGCCAGGGTACGGAATATCCTCTTCGCTTCTAAGGCTCAGCGCCTTCTCCACAGCTTCGAGATCTCGGAATCGATACCAATGTTGATTACTGCTTCTATAGCTCGTCTCTACGATGCCGTACTCTCGTTCGAGGATCCTCAACAGCTGCGACGGATTGTAGTAGAACCCTTTAGCGCGCAAAGACTCGACCAAGCTCTTGAAATCGAAGTCTCCTAGCCTATCTGAGCCCCTCAACCTATTGCTTTTAGCTATCTCGAGAGCCGTTTCGAGTACTATCTTAACTCGGGTGCCGTATTTAGAGAGAGCTTGTCGAACGGCAAAAACGATATCGTTACTCACAGCTTTCACCCACATAGATTAGGCATGTAAATTGAAAGTCCCTACCCTAGCCCCGAAAGGAACTCGCTAATGCTAATACGTAACACTAGAATGTTATCTCCGAAGTAAGTTAGCTTGATTAAGCTTCTCGCCGCTTCGGTATAGCTGTGGGGACCTAGGGAATGGGCGTAACTCGCCTCGTACTAGACGTGCTGAAGGCTCTGAAGGGACCCACCATAATAGATCTTGCACGAAAGCTTGTGGAGCTCCCCGGCATCGAAAAGGTGGACATCAAGGTGAACGAGGTAGATGTAGAGACTCTTACACTCACGGTCGTCGTCGAGGGTGAGGATATAGATTTTGAATCCGTCAAGCAGTTGATAGAAGAGATGGGTGCGGTCATACACAGCGTAGATGAGGTCTCGGCAAGAAGAGGCGCGGCTTAATGCTTTGCGATGAGTGTGGTTTACGTAAAGCCGCGGTGTATCAAAGACATTCGCAGCGAGCTCTATGCGAAGAGTGTTTCGAGAAGGACTTGATCAAACGCGTCGAGAGAAGTTTAGCGAACTACGGAGTCTCGAAGCGAGAGCGCATCCTTTTAGCCGTGTCGGGAGGTAAAGACAGCATCGCAATGATGTTCCTTCTCTCCAGAATCTTTCCCCGCGAAAACCTTCGCGCAGTCACCATCATCGAGGGCGTGAAGGGGTACTCCAGATCTCGCGAAGTGTCTATATGTGATAGGGTTGCCAATGAGCTAGGCATAGAGTATGAAGCGATGCATTTGAAGGACATCGTTGGGTTCAGTGTATCGGAGTTAGTGGAGAGATCCAGAGAGATGAACCTGAACATCTCTCCCTGTAGTTTCTGCGGAGTGCTGCGTCGGAGAGCTCTGAACGTAGTCGCAAGAGAGCAAGGGGTTTCGAAGGTGGCGACTGCTCATACCCTAAACGACGAGGTTCAGACCATGATGCTCAACGTACTCAGAGGCGATACGATGAGGCTCGTTCAATGGCATCCTAGAAGCGTTCCTCATAGCGAGAAGCTCGTTAAGAGAATCAAGCCTTTAAGAGAGATCTACGAGTACGAGCTAGCTATCTACGCTTATCTCAGGGGGGTGGAACTACAAGAGGATCAGTGTCCGTACTTGGTTCAAAGACCAACCCTTAGATTCCGATTCAAGGAATTCCTACTGATCCTCGAAGCGCTTCGACCAGGAATAGCGTTGAGGATGCTCCGCGAAACCGAGCTACTCGTTGAGCCCTTGGTCAACCACGTTAACAAGAGTGGGATTGTTTTACCATTGTGTGAACGGTGTGGAGAACCAACGGCTCCTAATCGAAAGCTCTGCAGAATTTGCGAGTACTTGGAGGCGCTGAGCCTAAGCTAAGACCCAGCATAATCTAATTAAATGGTCTTTTTAAGAGACGACTATCATAGATATTTCGAGGGTGCCATTCATGGTGATAGCGATACGCGAAGAAGCCCCCAACGCGATGCACTCCATATTATCGCTCGTAGAGGATTCGTACATCGGTTTAGGTAAGGGTAAGATCCTCAAAGCACGGGGATTCATTCCGCAGCAATGCGTTAGAAAGGCTTACCTAATAATCTCCGCTACCCTCAACACTCCTTTCAACCCGATGAACAAATGGAAGATCGTGCTCAACGGCGTGACGATAACCCGCGAGTACAACCCTCATATAGAGAAGCGGTTGGCGAACCACATACATGCTCTATTCGTTTACGACGTCACTGCGACGATAAAGGAGCCTAGAGTGGACTTCTACATAGCTTACGACGGGAAGGAGGATGTTAAGATAGATAACGTCACGCTGATGACTCTCCACCGCTGCGAAGATGCGCATACACTGATAGAAGGCTTCGCAGAGGTCGAGACCTTAGACAACGAGGTGCATCACGAATGCCGAGCCCCTAGAACTTTCGTCCCGACGGAAGGTCAGTTGTACGTAGCGGTCTCCGCTCCAAGACCCGATGACATAGCGATTCTTGAGAGAAACCGCTCGGAGCATCAGCATCTAGTACACGTTGCACCCGGATTCAACTTGATAGAGAGACCCGCGAAGATCCTTGAGGGTTCAACGATAGTCGTGAAGTCGACGAGTCCCATAAAACACGTCTACACCTTTAGGGTGCTAAGCAACGTTAGATACCCGCGCATCGAGGTGCTTAAAATAGATTCTTGTAACGAAGCTCTCAGAGTCGTTCTGCAGAACGTTGGTGAATCCACGGCTGAGAATGTTATGGTTATAGGGTTGAGAATGGGCATGGTCGTAGCTAGAGCCGTCATAGATAGTATTCCGGTAGGCGAGCAACGAGAGGTATCGCTAGACATTCGCAGAGCGAAACCTAGTTACCTCCGTATCGTGTGGAGAAAAGGTTCTCGCATGTTCTCAAAGGATCTCAGGCTCTAGGTAGGCCAGCCGCTATACACATTACCTACTACAGTTTCTTAGCTAGCGGGGGCCGCATGCATTCATCCTTACCCGGTGAAGTAATTGAGATTCTCAAAATAGTTGCTAACCACAATAAGTGGCGTAGGTACGAATGCATAAACTTGATCGCCAGCGAAAACGCCATGAGCCCATTGGCGGAAGCTGCGTACTTAACAGATATGATGCATAGGTACGCCGAAGGCAAGCCTCGTAAGAGGTATTACCAGGGAACGAAGTTCGTCGACGATGTGGAGCTCGCTGCCATGAAGTACATGTCCGAGCTTCTGAACGCTTCCTTCGTGGATCTGAGACCTATCAGTGGCACGATAGCCAACGCCACGGTGTTCAGAGTTCTTGGAGCACCCGGAGACAAGGCA
>JALWBS010000050.1 GCA_027037025.1 Desulfurococcales archaeon
CGCGGCCGTGAGAAGGCTGAGCTCGTAAGCATTCTATCGCGAATCGGGGCCGACGAAATCGTGGCAGGGGATGTGTACATAGAGGATCATCTGAGGTACCTCGAGTCGGTAGCTCGAGATGTTGGGGCATCGCTGATAGAGCCTCTGTGGGGTAGGGATAGCGAGGAGCTGCTCTACGAAATGCTGGAGATAGGTTTCGAAACCATTGTCATCGGCTGTCGACGAGAAATGAGGCAGTGGTTGTTGAAGAAGCTCGATAAGCGAAACGCTAACGACTTCGTAAACAGCCTTAGGAATCTCGGCTTCGACCCCCTCGGTGAGCGAGGGGAGTACCACACGATAGTGATAGACAGCCCCATGCATATTCGTAGAGTAGAGATCCATCCGGTTAAAATCGAGGAGTGTGGAGCCCATGTCTTAGCGTACGTGATATGATGACGCTACCAAGAAAAGTACCGAGGTAATCCCCGGAATTACCGTGGTTAAAGCCGTGAGACATTGGCATCTCCAAACCGATTGAAAGCGCTTCCATATCCACGTTGACTCGCACCGCGATTTGAAGAACTTCAGCATCGACTTCATCGACGCGGTTATTAAGCTGGAGAAACGAGGATTACCTAGGTTCCGGGGAGCCCCCCGCTAGAGGCTCCCGCGTCACGGGGGTCGATGAGAAGCGGGTTCCCAACACGGCGGGGCTTCGAAACCGACATACTAATCACGATTCTCGAAAGTAGACCTCGTTCAGCTATACGAATTCCCTGAGCAGCATCCACAGCCCTACACTCATCATAATCAGCGACGCGAATACCTTGATCTTGTTCCACTGGAATCTAGAGCTCAACATCAACGCTATCGCCAACCCGACGAGGTTAGCCGCTATGTATCCCAGCACTCCTCCTGCCATCGCGTATAGAGGGTTCCCAATTGCTAGTACTGTTGTGAACAACGCTACCTGAGTCTTATCACCAAGCTCTGCCAACGCTATGGTTAAGAACCCAAGAGCTACGCTACCACTCAACGTTTTCGATTCACCGCGTTCAATAATCATCCAGATACCCACGACGATGAATAGCGCTCCCGAGATCAAGCTAATTAGCTTGGGGCTCACGACCAGACGCAGTAACCAAGCTATTAGTATTACAAAGCTGTCAGCCATCAAGAAGCCAATCGTCGACAATGCCAACGTTAAAACAAAACGCCTCGTTCTCAGGGCGAGGATCGCGGTTGAAATCATAGTCTTATCGCCGAGCTCTGCTAGGAAGACAAGGCCTGCGACGCTAAGTATTATCGATAAGCAATTGTTGAGCATTTCGATATGAGTTTAGAGAACGAGCTTAAAATCTCGTTCGTATAACCGATGCCTTAACCGATGGTAGTTCCACGTAGAAAGCTACGTCTATGGAAGTTACGTATTCTCAGCCCTTCGAAAAGACGAGGTTGCATAGCCTAGCTAGTTCCGGGCTCCGTGTTATACACGATCTGCAAACCAGTTCCTTAGGTGGAGGTAGCTGCTTATCTATGAACTTCTTCAGAATTCTTCGAATTTCGAGCTCAACGCTCTTAGCATTGAAGGGAACTTCCTCCCGATGGACGACGTTGCTCGTTAGTTGATTCACGTAGATAAGCTCCAACCTCTTTATGCGTAAGTACTTGCTGAGGATCCATCCATATACCTTAACCTGGAACCTTGCTTGCGCTAAGCCATGCTTAATCCTATCGATGGATCTGTACCGCGTAGTCTTCACCTCTTTAACGACGTAACCATCACCTTCGTAGGTTATCTCATCGACAGCTCCCTGAATCTGAAACCTACGTCCGTGAACCTCGATCTCTCGAGGAATGACAAATCCCTGCTTAGCCAACTCGTACACCTTCTCAGAGTCGTTAGGAGGGGGAGGCAGTACCTCGACGCAAGCACCATAACTAGAGCCGTGAGCGAGAAGCCCGAGGAGTACTCCGAACGACCTAGGCGATAGTACGGTGTTTACGTAGTGCGGATCGAGGATACTGCAGCTGTTCTCGAGTACGAAGGTTAGGTAGCTTCTTCGGGGACACCATAGGAAATCTGCGATGGTCGTAGTCTTGACGGGTACGAGATTCCTACGCCAAACACGGTACTCAAGCTCACGAAAAAGAGGTTCTGAGAGCATCGCGTCCCGAACTCAATGTATCGAAGCTCCTATATGTGCAACGCCACGGCTTCCCGACATCGCTTAGATACGCACTGAAACGCTGCAAAACGTAGTACCCACAATGCTTAACCTCGTTAGCTACGAGCTTCGATCACTCCTAGGGTCACCGGGCCAAGGTCGCCTCGCTTAGCAATGAGAATGAGCTCGCTAGGCGTAGCAGAGGTGTTAATATCGTGAGCACCGATATCGGCGAGAGGATCCTGAGATGCTTAGCTAAAGCAACTCAACTCATTCTACGTTAAGGACCTTTTCGATTTTCTACCGTGAATATCGTGGAAGCCGTTTCACAAAACGTTCTCTACCCTAACCGAGCTACGCTTAACTAGCTCTCCAAGCTTCTTAGAACCATCGGAGGGTAGAGGTTTCAGCTCTTCGATAAGAGACGTAAGCCCGTATGGACCACACCCCATCTTCGCTATCGCGTAGCGAACTGGGCGAGTTTATCCAGAGATCTTCGTTAACGAGGACGCGGTCACATGTGCGGATCAGGTGCGTTTTAGCGCAACGCAAGTCTTGCCACAACGAGAACCCTGGCTCTAGTTCGCGACCTTCTTCGCGAAGCGTGGGCATGCATAGAAGGGGCTAGATCTCCTCTTCATACACATTGGCATAGCTGGTAAGAGCGCTTCATCTCGACTTAGTATCTACAACTCCTTCACTGCTTCCCCTATCAAGGGATCCGTTATGCGGTACTCATCACCTTCTTTCTCAACGAGACTTAGCTTCAGTAACGTTTGTAGAACTCTCGAGATCTGTGCATTGGTTAACGGACGACCTGTCCACAGCTCTACAACCTGCTTTATATTCTTCCACCTTCTGTAACCCATTGAGATAGCTTTCAGAGCGTATACGTAGTACTTCGAAGGAAGCCTCCTTATCTCGTTCAGCACCATCATCTTCGCCTCGTTAAACACCTCCTTAACTATCTCGGGGTTCGGTTCTCTGCAGTACCTGTACCCAAAGTAGGTTAGCCAACCTGGTATACCATCGACTCTATCGACAACCTCTTCAATAACGTGCTGAGGAGGTTTAACGCCGCATTCACTAAAGCCTTTCTCGAGGAAATCTATGGATTTCTCTCTATCGAACCTA
>JALWBS010000051.1 GCA_027037025.1 Desulfurococcales archaeon
GGCTTGCTACCCCCGATAGCTGAGGAGGTGTATAGGAGGTCTAAGGAAGCTCTGGAGGTAGTCTCTAAGTACGTTCATCGAACACCTCTTGAGAGAAGCGGTACCGTATCTAAGATCGTTGGTGCAAATGTTTACCTGAAGCTCGAGAACCTGCAGAAGACTGGAGCTTTCAAAGTTCGAGGTGCTCTATACAAGGTCTTCAAGCTCAGGAACGAGGGGGTGAAAGGCGTTGTAGCGGCTTCGGCGGGTAACCATGCTCAGGGCGTTGCTTACGGTGCCAAGGTCTTTGGGATGAGGGCTGTGATAGTGATGCCGGAGAGTGCGAGCATAGCGAAGGTTGAGGCGACTAGGAACTACGGTGCTGAGGTCGTGTTGTATGGATCGGTATACGACGATGCTGAGAGGAAAGCGAAGGAGATAGCGGAGCGCGAAGGTCTGGCAATGGTGCACCCCTTCGACGACATCGATGTCATGGCGGGGCAGGGAACCATAGCGTGGGAGATCCTCGATCAGATGAAGAACGTGGACGTGGTCGTGGTTCCTATAGGGGGCGGAGGCTTGGCTTCGGGCATTCTCTCGGTGGTGAAGAAGGTGGTGCCCAGCGTGAAGGTGATTGGCGTAGAACCCGAGGCGGCTCCGAAGATGATGATGTCCATCAAAGCGGGGCACCCCGTAACCCTAGAGCCCAAACCATCCTTAGCCGACGGATTGGTTACCAAGAGGCCTGGAGAGCTCACGTTCAAGATAGTGTCGAGCCTGATCGAC
Source organism: Desulfurococcales archaeon (assembly GCA_027037025.1). Classification (GTDB taxonomy): domain Archaea; phylum Thermoproteota; class Thermoprotei_A; order Sulfolobales; family Ignisphaeraceae; genus JAADCV01. The sequence continues at coordinate 766 of JALWBS010000051.1, forward strand.
GACATCGTTACGGTGTCAGAGAAGGAGATAGCTTACGCCATATACCTACTACTCGAGAGATGCAAGCTCCTCGCCGAAGGCGCGGGCGCGGCCTCTGTCGCAGCTCTGTTGAGCGGAAAGATCGAGGTTAAGGGTAACGTAGTTGCGCTCGTCACGGGAGGAAACATAGATGTGACGACCCTCTATCGCGTGCTCATAGAGGGAATGAATATGAGTGGACGCGTGGCCATACTAAGGGGATCCGTTCCGGATGTACCTGGTTCGCTGAGTAAGGCGCTATCGGTAATCGCTAAGCATAGGGGGAACATCCTAGACGTTAAGCACCGTAGGTACGGTCCCGGCGTCGATCCGTGGCACGCAGTGGTTGAGATAGTTGTGGAGGTGCCATCCCGCGAGACCGTTAGGAAGATTATTGCTGATCTCAACACCATGGGGATGAGGTTCGAAGAAGTTGGCTACGAATCCAGTGGTTAGAGCGAGGATAAAGGTCTTGGCCAAGGACGTGGCCAGCTTGACGAGGTTCGTGGAGGACGCTAAGATCATGCTTGCATCGAGGTGCAAGTGCGTAGAGCTGAGCTTTGCGAACGTGATGTGTGGCTGCGGAAGTATCGTTGCATCGATAGAGATGAGAACTCCTTCCGAGAGCCTCGTGACGAGCATCGGGGGCGCTGTGAGCATCGAGCTCGTTATTGTGGGCAGCGATTACGAATCTATGGTGAGCATGGTTGCCGATCTCCGTGAGGTAGCTAAGAAGTACGGGCTCGGATTAGCGCTTGTGCTCGAGTAGAGCTCGGTGGAGCGATGCTAAGATCAGTGCGAGAGCCCTTTCTTCATCGCTCAGCCGGTTTGCGTATCATCACTTCTTGCAGAGGCTAACCACGTACTGAGCGATACGTGTAGCCGGATTTATTCCTGTGGCAGTAACCAGCCCTCTCCACCCAGGGGACGCATTGACTTCGAGAACGGTATAACCCTCTCGAGACTCAGCTACATCCACCCCCGCGTAGTGGAGGCTCAGGATCTTGCAGCACCGGATCGCGAGCTCCTCGAGTTGAGGATCGATCCTCTCCAACGGTTTGGGCTTGGCTCCCTGGGCGATGTTGGTCTTCCACGAATTTGCGTGTACCCGGTAGTAAGCTGCTACGACCTCGTCTCCTATGACGAACACCCTTATGTCTCTATTCGGTTTCTCGACGTATTGCTGCACGTATATCGGCTGACCTAGCTGAGCCAACGTTCTAGCCACGACGAAGGCCGTGTCAGCATCTTCGAGCATGAGGGCTCCGAACCCCATGCTACCGACGATAGGCTTTATCACCACCCTTCCAAGCTGCTGAGCTACCCTGTAGGCTGAGTAGGGATCCTCGGTGACGAAGGTTCTGGGCACGGGAATGCCTTTCGATGCTAGTATCAATAGGCTTAGGTACTTGTTGCGCGCGGTGATGATGGAATCGACGGGGTTCACTATGGGTTTGCCTAGCATCTCTAGGTGCTTGAAGAGTGCGTATCTACGGAGGAACTGCTCTATCGTTGTGGAGAAACCTATGTCCCTCAGTATGAATGCGTCGATATCCTGGTGATACTGAACCCTAACCGTGTTTACGCCTCCGCCGAACTCCGCAATCATTTGATCAGGGCGTAGGTATGTTGCGGAGACACCCATGCCTTCCAGCGCTAGCATTAGCTGCCTAGCCGACCACGGAGGGCTGGGTCTTGTATGGACCACGGCTATGCGTATCAACGCCCCCAGCACTACGGGTGTTAACGAGGTAGATAGGTGTAGAAGTCTATGCTCGTCAGCAGCATTAGTAGCGAGCAACAGATCGCGGGAGCTATCACCAGAGCATCCATGCACCCGGCGCCTCCCACGATGAACGATCTCCGCGTTCGTCTTCTGTACAGCGCGATGTAGTAAGCTATGTCTGTGTACAGCAGGATCCCAACGAAGTTGGCTAGCGGTAGGGAGCAAGCGAGGTGGGGATCGTTGATCAACGCGGTTAGGATCGTGGTCGTGGGGATTGAGTACGCCAAGACGTTGATCGATATTCTGGAGCTGCTGGGCTTAGCCAGGAGCGAAGCCGCTAAGCAGTAGGTAGCTACGCCAAGGAGAAATGCTGTTGCATCGAACCCCTGCGTAGCCATGGTTAGGAGGAGTGCGAGGGGCGCTAGGCAACCTCCGATGTCTAGAGAGATGCCATCGAAGATCTTTACGGCGAGGGGAGAACCGTGGAGTTCTCGAGCTAACGCTAGCGCTGAGCCCACGGCTACGCCGATCACGGTCACGGCACCGATCTTATCTATGGATAGTAGGTACAGAGACGAAGATGATGCGAGCGATAGCCACGGAAGAAACCTCGCGACGCGTTCGACCTCCATGGCCTCACCGTGAAGGACTTATGTAGGGTAAGTACTATCTCTAAAGCTCGGAGGTGCAAGGAGAATGGACGTAAGAACGTTGATGAAGCTCATCGTGCTTTCCTGCAGTGCTTACCCCAAGCCTGGGGCTCCGCACAGG
>JALWBS010000052.1 GCA_027037025.1 Desulfurococcales archaeon
GAATCCTATTCAAGCTGTATATCGAAGACACTATCTCTAGGAGCTCCTGCTCCGAGAAGTACCTGTCGAGAACCTTCTGCACGTTTTCGAGCGTAGGCTTCGTCTTAATCACCTCAGCAGATAATCCAGAGCCCCACAGTTAAGCCTTGTTAGGTGAAGAGCCTGCTAGCCGTAATCGGGGGAGGAGTAGCGGGTTTGCTAACTGCTAAGTGCGTGAGAGAGAATGATGTGATCGTTTTCGAGGCCCTTCCCAGCATTGGTATGAGGAAGCACTGCGCTGGGATAATCTCGGTATCTACTTCGAAGCTCATCAACGCCGAGACCTTCATCGATGAGCGCTACGACTACGCTACGATAAGGATGCCTTTAGTATCGATAGAGATCAGTGTTAAAAGACCTTTTGCGGTGCACATAGATAGGTGCACCCACGAGAAATTCTTAGCGAAGTGCTTGGAAGACGATGGTAAGCGAGTGTTGGTGAAATCGCGGGTTGTTAACGTTAAGCGGGTTTCTAAAGGATACGAACTGCTCGCTAGGGTTGATGGTGTGGCGAAGAGGTTCATCGTCGATAAGCTGGTGCTAGCCGAAGGCTTCTCTCAGAGATTTCTACGCAAACTAGGGCTTCAATGCGTTAGAGAGACTCTGGTTGGTGCGCAGGTTGTTGTCGAGCTAGGTAAGAGAATGAGGGAAGGGTCGATGAGCATAGTCTTCGATGAGAACCTTGCAAGAAACGGGTTCGTTTGGTGCGCATCGCTTAGTGGAGGACGAAAAGCGTTGGTCGGCATCGTAGCAAAGCCTCCAATCGAGAAACCCCTCGCTGCTCTGCTTGCGATGGCTAAGGAGCTGTTCCATCTCGATATAGTTAAGGTACACGACATGTTTGGAGGCCACGTATTCGCTGGGTATCCCGTGACCGTTGTTCGCAGAAACGTGGTTGCGGTAGGGGACTGCGTCGCTATGGTGAAGAGCGTTAGCGGAGGTGGTCTGTACGCTATCTCCAGAGTAGCGCCGATAGTTGCGTACATGCTCGATGGTGATGAAGGGAAAGGTGCTGGGGAGCTCTATAGATTGTGTGGAGAGCTTAGAGAATACTACATTCTTGCAAAGGCTCTCCACAAAGCTCTTAAACTCGTTCCTAGGAGATCCGAAGCTCTCAGTATTGAGGTAACGCTTGATTACCTAGATTACGATAGGTACCTAAGGGCTCTCTACGCAATGATGAAGACCATTGGGGCCGAAGGGGTGAGGATACGGTGGAGTGCTGAGGTGTTTACGCATGAGGCTAAGTACGTTGGAGAAAGTCATTGATATAGCTTCCAGGGTTACGTACGTAGTTAAGACCAAGAAAACTAGTTTGGATAGAGCTTTTCAAGAGGTTGTGAAAGGATCTAGCAGAAGGATCTACGAGAGAGTTCCCCATGGATTGACGTACCGTTTATGTAAGTGCGTCCTACGGGATTACTACAAGCTCCTAGCCGTAGCGAGGTGCGTTCTCAGACGCAGTAATCTCTCCATGAGGTTCCTCGTCAAGCTGTGGATAGCGATGAACGGGGAAACCCTGATCGATGACGAGCTCGTCGCTAAGATTAGGCAGAGGATAGGTTTCGACGAGTCGAGAGTGAGAGAATTCCTAAGCTCTCTCGATCCCTACGAAAGGCTCGCAGTGATGTACTCGTATCCTAGGTGGTTTGTCCACAGTGTTTGTAGATACATGCCTCTGAACGAGTGCGAAAAGCTGCTTCAGGGGCTGAATAGAGACGACATCTTTTGGGTCAGGATAAATACTCTGAAAAGCGACATCGATAGGGTCGTTAAGAAGCTTAGCGAAGCGGGGATAGATGCTGTTGTGGACAAGGATCTTCCCTACATGCTCAGGCTCGTCAACGTGTATGGCATGCCACCGCAGCTCGAGGAGCTTGTTAAGAACTGCGAGGTCGTTATGCAAGACAAGGCCTCTGCCATGGTCGTCGAGGAGCTCGATCCCGAACCCGGGGATTGCATACTGGATCTAGCCGCAGCTCCGGGAGTTAAGGCCAGCCTAGTAATGCAATTGACGGAGAATCGCGCTAGAATGGTTCTAATAGACGTTTCTCGAGAACGCGTGGCGAGGATGAAGAAGTTTTTGAAATGCATGGGCGTCGATATGGATAGGGTCGAAGTGGTGATCGCGGACTCGACCCGAGCGGGATTCTCGAAGAGATTCGACAAAGCGCTCGTGGATGCCCCGTGTACGAGCTCGGGGGTAATTCCCCGTGATCCCGCGGTCAAGATACATCTCGAGTCGGAGCACACCCTAAAGAGATACGTTGGCATTCAGAAGGCGATGCTAAGACGCAGCATCGAGCTTGCCGAAGAAGTCGTTTACGCGACATGCAGCGTGTTGATCGAGGAGGGGGAGGGTGTGGTTAATGAGTTCCGAGCCAACGTTGTCAAGCCTAGGATCGGTGCTGGCGGGTCTTACATCGATGAGATGAGCGACCTTGTTCGTAGATTCTATCCGCATACCGACGATACGCACGGCTTCTTCGTATCTAGGATGAGAGGTTTAAGGAATTGAGAATGGAGCTTCATGGGAGAATAACGGAGTTCGTGGCTCGTAGCCTAGGCCTACCCGACGACCTCGTTCGGGAAATGGTCGATGCATGTCTAGAGCCCGATCGATCCAGAAGATATCGTGAAGTCAAGCATCACGAAGTCCCGAGGGAGCTCATGGTTAAGTACGTCGTTGAGGCTAGGAAGCGATACCTTCGGGGAGATGCTGTTGAGGCTGCTAGACTATGTGGAATGCTGCTCCACTACGTTCAGGATAGTTTAGTTCCACCTCCTCGTGGAAGGAGAGGTAAGGCACTTCATATCTCTGTAGAGACTCGATCAGCGAGCTTCGACCCATCTACGGTACCTCGAGAGTGGCTCAAACCCGCTAGAGGACTTCGAGGGGTAAAATACGTGATACGAGCTCTACACCCGTTAAACGACCCTATGTTAGCAGCGCAAAGAGCAACTCTCTACAGCTACGCTATTGCAGCAGCGGTATTCGACACTATCGATGCCCCACCCGAAATGGATGCCTGTGCTTCGCTTGCCAAAGAGTACCTTTCGATGAAGGGGCGTAGGGAAGCAATCGTGCTTCCCTTAGTAATTAGCCTACTACCCTTGGCTCTCTTCGCGAACAAGTTTATTTCCAACTCGACGCTGTTCCTATACGTGCTATTCGTTATAGGGTTCACACTCTTTGTAGCGATGAGACTCGCAATAGCGCTGTACACCCGGAAATGCGAGGTCTTCGTCAAGAACATCGTTCACTCAAGGATCCTTACGACCTCTCTACTACCCATGATCGGAGTTCTGTACCTTGCCCTAGGCCTGATTATCCTCGTATCCGTTGCATTGGTACTGACATCGCTAATAACACTGTTAAGAGCTCCTGGAGTATCAATTCTAGAGGAGAATAGTTGGTGGTATCGTTATGAATGTAGAGCACCACCGCATCTCTGCACGTACTAGGATAAGCATTGTTGTGGATGGTGTTGAGCTGGACGAGGATTTGCTCAGGGTGTTGCTCCTAGTAGATATTACGGGATCCATTAATCAAGCTGCTAAATCCCTTGGAATCCCCTACTCGAGGGTTTGGGAAAGGATCGCTAGGGCTGAGAAGGCCATTGGCGCTAAGATCATTGATGCTAAACGGGGCGGTTCCTACGGGGGTGGTTCTAAGCTAACTAGCTTGGGGAAGAAGATTCTCGAAACTTATCTAAGCGAAGTGAGGTCGAGGATAGAGCGAGGTTATGAAGGGGGTAAGGGATGTACTTTCACTTACCTATACGCAGGTAGCCACGATCCTCTGATAGAAAGAGTTCTGAAGAAGCTCGATAGGGAGTTGAAGCGGAGATACGCTTGGGTAGGTTCGTTAAAAGGGCTATCCTTGTTTATCGCGGGTCAATGCGCGGTTACGGGGATACACATACTGGACGTAGATACCGAGGAGTACAACGACCCCATCATAAGGAAGTTTATGTTGGAGGATTTAGCGGAGATCAAGAACCTCTTCCTAAGAAGGCAAGGGTTCATAGCTAGGAGCGAACGTGATTACGAAGGCATTGTCGATGGATTGATAGGTGGAGAGCTAAGGTTCGTGAACAGGTGCTGGGGTTCGGGAACGAGGATGCTTGTGGATGTGGTGCTAAGGAAAGAGGCTCTCAGAAGGGGGTTAGAACCTAGATCGGTAACTAAGGCCATTCGTGGTTACGAATGGGAGGTCTCGACGCATAACGAAGTTGCTAACGCTGTTAAGTCTGGAGTAGCGGACGTTGGTATGGGGATTGAGTACGTTGCTAGAATTACTGGGCTGAGCTTCGTTCCAGTTAGGGTAGAGAAGTTCGACATCCTCGTGCGATGGGACGTGCTTAACGATAGCGAGGTGAAGCACTTCCTAGAGGAACTCGATCGAGAGATCGCGAAGAGCGTAAGCTCCATGCCGGGCTACATAGCTGTGCCGTAGCTCGTTTAGCCAAGGTGTTAATTAGCGGAGCAGAACAACCATCAGAAGCTAGGGCTGGGACCTCCTCACGAAGTTGTTTAGGGGGATTGGCTAGGCATGCCCTTCGTCAAATTAGTGGGGTTCTCGATGCCTATCTTAGGAAAGGATCCTCGTAGACTGATTGTGTTGGCGGTAAAGGTGTCTCAAGGCAAGCTTCATGAGAGAAACGCTGAGCATTACCTATCCACGTATCCTGAGGAGAGGGTCGGAGAATGGGTATCCAAGGCTTGGGCTTTTCCTTCGGTTCTCGAGCACGTGGTTCTAACGTTCCTCGTCGAGGATATAAGCAGGGTCTGTAGCCATCAACTCGTTAGGCATAGGATAGCTTCGTATACCCAGGAGAGTCAGAGATACAGTGAAAGCTACGCTGTTAGAGCGCTGAGGAAAGCTGTAGAGATACTTGAGGAAAAGGGATTGCGTGTTCCCGTCAAGCGAGGCGACGTTTTTAGGAAGCTCCTCGAGGTTGCGAGCGATTCGGAGATCGTAGAAGTTGCTAAGCAAGCCTTCGTACTGCCTCCCACCATGCCACCTAGAATAGCTAGGAGCTTCCTAGAGGCATTGTCTAAGTACTACGATGCTTTAGAAAGCGGGGTTCCGATGGAGGACGCTAGGTTCCTCTTACCTCAGGCGATAAAGACGAGGGTTTTGGTAACGATGAACTTAAGGGAGTTGATACACGTTGCGTGCCTAAGACTTGCTCAGAAGGCTCAGTGGGAGATAAGGGAGGTTGTGAGAGCTATGATCAGCGAGGCTAAGAGGATCGTGCCGGAGGTGGATTTGCTGATCGAGAGTATGTGTAGACGCGAAAGCTGAGCGGCGGAGCCGCGGCATGGTCGAATTCGTCGAGCTTGAGCATGGATTGTGGATCGGGGTGTCGTCGGATCTCGTGTACATAGTGTCCGAGAAGCTGGGCGAGGTACCCGCCGTCGCAACGGAAAACGGCGTATACAGACTCGATGAATGCGTGATGGAGTTCCGAGAGGAGAACGCAAGGTTCGAGTTCACGAAGTGGTTCGAACCCGGTCCGCTCTCGAACTTCAGCATCTTTCCATCGGTTGAAGAGCTGGTGGCAGCAATAGAGCCGTTAGTCAGAGATGTTGTGAGGAACCGCAGGGTTGTAGTGTCCTTCAGCGGAGGTAAGGATAGTGCTGCTACTCTACTCGCGATGAAGAACCTGTGCGAACGTATAGGTTGTGAAGTAATCGCGGCGTACATCCATATGCCCTACATAGAGCCCCGGAGCTTCATAGACGAAGCTCGTAGGATAGCTAAGGTCGTAGGTGTGGAGCTCGTCGAAGACGAGCCCCCTCGCAAGTTAGTTCGTAAATACATGCTTGTCGAGGGACTTCCCTATAGGAGGAATAGGTGGTGTACGTACCTCAAAGCACGTAAGCTTAGGGAAATTGCAAGGTCTATGAACGCCGAGCTTATGGCTGTCGGGGATAGGATGTGGGAAAACGTTAAGCGCTTTCGTAGATTAGCTCCAATGATTCGCAATGGTAGAATACATAGGAAGAGAGTCCTGTACCCCGTAGCCATGCTCCCTCTAAGCGATATTATAACCATAGTTAGTGATCATGGAGCTATTCACGGAGCTTACCTTAGCGGCCTTATGAGAGTTTCCTGCATCCTATGTCCGTACAAGAGCGTTGTTGAGATAGCTAGCTACGATATCGATATGGAGCTCGAGGATCCTGGTCTGATAGAATCCGTGCTTATGAGGGAGTGGAGGTTATGGTACCAACGCGTGGGGATAGACTTCGATACCTTTGTTAAGGAGGCTCTATGGAGATTCGTTCCACGCGTTGCGAAGATGATGTACATAGTTAAGCAGCGTGCATTGAGGAACGGTGAGCTTGTATTCAAGCGGGATGAGCTAAGGAGGTTCGTAGCAAATGCGTGGCGAACTAAGCGTAGATATACGCGCATTGGTTTACATGATGTGCTTAGCTTAGAGCTCCAATTCGATACCTCTAAGCCTTACGTAAATGTACTCGAACTCCTTGGGTGTCCCAATGAGGGACGTTGAGGAGACAGTCATCGTTAGGTACGGTGAGATAGCTCTCAAGGGGTTACAAACCAGGGAAAGAATGGAACATTTATTGCGGCGAGCAATAGAATCTAGACTTCGAAGGTGTGGTATAGACTACAAGGATGTGGTGATCCGCAAGGCTCGGATAGTGGTGATCGTTGATGAGTGTGAGCGCGCAGCTAAAGAGTTGACCAAGGTGTTCGGAGTTGTCTCGACGTCTCCAGCGATAATGGTGAAGAGCAGCGACATCTCCGACATAGTTAGGGTGGCTAAACGCATCGTGATCAAGATCCTTAGCGAGAAAAGCATTCGTAGCTTTGCTGTGAGAGCACGTAGGGATAAGAAGTACCCGTTGACGAGCATCGATATAGCGAGGATCGTAGGTAAGGAGATTAAGGAGATTACTGGTTTAGCTGTGAACTTAAGGGATCCCGATCTAGAGGTTGGGATAGAAGTTTGGAGTGATAGAGCGTTTGTATACACCGAAACCTTTCATGGACCCGGGGGTCTTCCCTACGGTTCTGAAGGTTTGGTGGTGTCACTGCTATCTGGAGGAATGGATAGCACGTTGGCAACGTGGCTAGCTCTTAAGAGGGGTTGTATAGTCAAGCCCTTGTTCATAGATCCAGGAGATTTCTGGAGCTCCTTGGCTAAGGAAAGGTTGCTCAGAGTCGTTCGTGAACTTAGGGAGTGGGTTCCAGAGCAAATGGAGCTCCTCATAGCTCGGGGATTCGACAAGGTTATGGAGCTCATTCTCAGGAACGTAGAGCCGAGGCTAAGATGTTTAGTATGTAAATGCGCCATGCTCTCCATAGCCGCGCACGTAGCGAAGAACGTCGGTGCGAAAGCTATAGTTACGGGGGAAGTCCTTGGCCAAGTAGCTAGCCAAACACTGGATAACATACTCGTAGTAAACGAAGGTGCGAAGAGCATTCCCGTGTTTAGACCGCTAATCTTCTTCGATAAGGAGGAGATAGCTAAGAAGCTTCGAGAGATAGGCTTGTACGAAATAGTGGCTGTAGATGTTGGTAGATGCAAGCTCGTACCTACGCATCCTGAGACAAGGAGTAGAGTTGAAGACGTTGCTAAGTATCGGTGGATAATAGAGAGAGCCGAGGACATCGTCGAGCTAAGCTCTACGATCATAGATTAGGTAGCCGAAGCTCTTGAATATGTCGTGCGCAGACATTGCAACATGGATCAGCGCAACAACCAAAAGCTCCCTCGCTAAGAGAAACGATGACACTAAGAGCACGATCGTTAGTACCTGAGGAAAGAGCGCGCATACAACATAATCCCTACGTTTGGAGAACTGTACTAGGAACCCGATTTTCGTGCCTGTGAACGTGAATTTGTATCGAAGTCCGAGAATTCTCAACGCTACTACATGCAGAACTTCGTGTACTAAAGCTATGAGAGGGGTAGCTATAGCTACGATTAGCGGGTTAACGCAGTTTAGAAACTTGAATAAGAAGAACGATGCGATTACTAGTGCAGAACCGAATACAGCTTCGTACTTGCTCACGCTCTCCCCACCGAAAGAACTGCTTTCGATTGGCGATAACCTCTGGCATAGCACCGATTACTGGATAGAAACATTTGTTAGACACCGGGTTTCACCGAAACTTCTCAGAATAGCTACGTTCTAAGCAGACACGAGATGTAGAGAAGACCATCAAAAATTTCGGTAATCCTCTCAGCGAAGCCGTGGGATCATCACTAATCAGCCGCTCCCTTTATCATCACGGGAACGCGCTTCGAACCATGTACACGTGCCTACGTGGATCTCGTGGGTCGACAAGCTTCTCGACGAGACCTTTCTCGACAAGCAGATTTAGGGCGTACCTAACAGTTCGCTCGGGAAGCATGGTCTTAGAGGAGATGTCCTTCACCGTCATAGGCCCCTCTATCTCCAGCATTCTGTAGACGAATTTAGCGCTGGGCGGCAAGCTTTGAAGTTCTTGAAGTGTTCTAAGCTTCTTCTTAGCTAACGCTGCCACACTCCTCCCTATCTCTACGAAGTGAACCTCGCGACCTACGTTAATGACTACGTTCTCCTCCACCTTAACCCTCTTAACACCATCGCAAACGACCTCTACGGAGGTTCTCGACGCTACATCCTCGATGCGGATTTCGCTGGTTTGCGGCACTACAAGAGGTCTTCTGCTTAGCTCGGTGCTGTTAACGGGGACGACGATGAATACAGGGGCGTTCAACAATACTATGGGTCCTCCAGCTGACAGCGCGTAAGCTGTTGATCCGAGGGGAGTCGCGATTATGATTCCATCTGCAAGGTCTCTCCACACGAACTCACCATCTATCCGCAGAGTGTACTCCATCAGCGTAGCGCTTCTATGGGGAAATACGGCTACTTCGTTTAACGCTAGCAACTCGTGTTGTTCATCAACAACGGCTCTGAGCCTAGCAATGCTCCTAACGCTGAACTCACCTCTAGCAATTACGTTCAGAACGTTCTCTACATCCTCCCAAGAGAAGGATGTTAGGTACCCGCTGTAACCTGGAGGAGCTATCGTTATTACGGGAGGCGTTTCGTCGTGTGAGCTCAGTATCGTTAGTATATCCCTATCGGTACCAACTATGATCATTGCATCGCAGTCACCGAGGTCGTCGCTTAGTACGAGACCGTATCTTTCGATGAGCTCAACCAACTTAGATCGAAATCTACACAATCTATCCGGTACCTCGAGGTAGAGCCTCATACCCTCTTCAACCCTTAGTACACGGCAATTATTGCAGAGGTCTTCGTAGCGAGCTTTGCTGTGTGCACCCGCTTTTGCACGCTATTCATTTACTTATATCTATCTATGCGCTGTGAATCGAGGTGAATGAGATTTGGGTAAATACGTCGACGAGCTGATTAATAAGGTTAATGAATTGAAACGTAGGCGTAGAGCGGTAGTGCTAGCCCATAATTACCAAACTCCTGAGGTTCAAGAAATAGCTGATTTCGTTGGTGATAGCCTTGAGCTCTCGAGGAAGGCGATGGAATGCGATGCCGACGTCATAGTATTTGCGGGAGTCTCGTTCATGGCCGAGATGGCGGCGGCCCTAAACCCTGATAAAGTCGTTCTGCACCCAGTACCCGAATCTGGATGCCCTCTAGCAAACTTCTTACCTCCATCCATGGTGCGCGAGTATAGGAGAAACCTCCCTGGAGCTCCCATCGTTGTGTACGTGAATTCGTTGGCTGCTACCAAGGCTGAGTCCGACTACGTAGTTACGAGTGCCTCAGCGCATAGATTGATATCGAAATTGGATGACGATCTCATTGTGTTCGGCCCTGATAAGAACCTCGCCGAGCATGTTGCCGAGATCACTGGCAAAAGCATAGTTACTGCTCCCCCCTATGGACACTGCCCTGTGCATGAGTACCTGCTCAACGAGTACTACGTCCGCAAAGCGTTGGAGAGCCACCGAGACTCTGTACTCGTAGCACACCCCGAAACACCGCGTGGGGTAAGGAAAGTGGCTAGCTTCGTAGGTAGTACTAGCCAGATGCTCAGAGCTATACCTAGATTCGACAAGGATAAGACCATTGTTGTGGCGACTGAGGAAGGGCTCGTTTACAGGGCTCGCAAGCTCTACCCCGACAGAAGGATCGTCCCAGCTAACCCGTTGGCCGTGTGCATAGATATGAAGAAGATAACGCTGCGAAGCATAGTAAGGTCTCTCGAATTGATGAAGTACCGCGTTGTTCTCGACCAAAGCATCGCTAAGAAAGTTCGTGAAGTGATAGAGAGAAGCCTCGAGATGGTGAAGTAGGGGGTAGTGAATGGATCCCTACATCCTTGCAAAAAGGATCCTTGAATGGGTTGAGGAAGACGCTCCTCTGGGTGACATAACCAGTGAATACCTAGCTCCCGAAGGTACGAAGGTTGAAGCAGCGATAATCGCTAAAAGCGAAGGGGTAGTAGCTTGCTTGAATGATATTGTTCAAGCACTTCGAGTGCTAGGAATAGACTCTAGAACTTTGGTTCGAGAGGGAG
>JALWBS010000053.1 GCA_027037025.1 Desulfurococcales archaeon
GACGGGTGGTACGTCAAGGTTAGGGTCCTCAAGGGCCGATCGGAGAACGATCCTTCGAGGTACATAGTGGTGGGGCCTAAGGTCAGAGATCCTCCACCGAGAGCGAAGATAGTTAGGGAAACGTCTTTGCCGGAGGCTGTTAGAAGACAGCTATACGAGGTATGAACACTGAACACGCCGGTGATGAGGCCGACGTAGTCTGATCCGTGAAGAAGGGTCGATATGCTGAGGCTCCTATAGAACAGCTCCTTGATTAAAATCCGTCGGTGGCTCCCATCATCTCCTTACAAACGTTTTCAGCTATCGCCTGGAGCTCTCCCTGAACAGCTTTCCTAAGCACTTCGTTGAATCCCATTCTCGAAACGAGTTCATCGAGAAGCTGCGTATGCTTACATCCATACCTCTGCTCAACAACCTTCAGAAGCTCTATGACTAAACCCTGCAGAAACTCTCCAATGCGCGCATCGACACTATCAGCGAGGTGAACAACAAGACCTTCGATCGTTGTTATAGGAACGGTTCCATGGACTTCGCTAAGCGCTCTAACTAACCTCGATGGACAACCGCGTTTAGCTACCTCAGCGACCACGGCATAATCATGGCTTAGGTACCAGTCCCTACGCGGTTTGAAGCATCGCTCAACATCGTCGAACTCGTATTGGTAGTACTTGTATATGTCGTGCAGAACTGCTGTTGCAATCACCAGATCCATATCTATCTCGACGCTGTATATCTCCTTAACAACTTTGGCTATCTCCATAGCAACTCTCGCAACGCTATAGGTATGTTGAAGAAGACCACCACGATACATATGGTGCTTCCTAGGGGCAGCCGGCGATTCTAAGAGCTCTATTCTAGGCCCAACATCGCCGCAAACCCTCATCCTCGGATCTACGATTAGCTCCTCGACGCAGTTCCTCAGCTTAGGGTCTCTGATTCTCCTTACCAAATCCTTAATCGCTTCGAGGTACGTAGAGTTCATAGCTTGAACCTCCTCATCTTAATCCTAGAGGCGAACATCTCCAGATTTTTAGCTAATCCCGCTACTCTCGCTCGAGGATTGGAAATCCCAACAACGTAGATCCAGAGGATACGATCGTATCCATGTTCATCGACTAGGGCTTTCACGTATACGGGGCTCCAGCCACGAATTGCGAAGTCTAGCGTAGTAACCACAGTTCCTGCGCTAAGCTCGGCTTCTAACTTCGGCGATAACTCCTCGAGTGTAGATGGATATAGGTAGGCGTATACAATGGTTGGATCCACGGCACTGAGATCGATTTTAAAGAAATCTCCGCGGATGACTGCGAACCTATCGCTAACCCCCATTAGCTGAGCCCATATCTCCGCGATGTTGCATAGGACTCTATCCACCTCTATGCACACAGCCTTAGCACCCCTCTTAGCAGCCTCTAGAACGACTCTTCCATCGCCGCATCCCAGATCCACGAAAACGTCCTCGGGGCCAACGCTCAACAAATCTAGTAACGCATCGACTACAGTCCGTGGGCTTGGTATCCACGGAACCGCCATGTCGTCACCTCGGGATATAATCCCTACTAGTTCCCATACGAGGGGTAGACAGCGTGGGTAAATGCGTTAGGTGCGGAACTTCGTCGGTAACTATATCGAAGACCATCGGGCTCTGTAGAAAGTGCTTAGTGGAGATGCCTAGAGACGAGGTTCTCAGCCTCGCTACGAAGATTCATAGCGCGATAAGAAGGTCCTGCGGTTTAACACCGTCTGTTCCTCGGGGACCTGGTGCAAAATGTTCTCTTTGTACAAACGAGTGCTCAGTACCCGTAGGCGGTACTGGATTCTGTTGCTACTGGATCAATGATCGTGGTACCTTAAGACCTCTCTTCGGATTCGAAAAGCTTTTCCTCGAGTACTACCTAGATCCTTTACCAACGAACTGCGTAGCGACACCCGTATGCCCTGCAGCGACAGGACGTGGTTACCCCCGGTTCGCAGCGAGAAACGGTCCCGAGGTGGGGTACTACAACCTAGCGGTTTTCCTCTCAGCTTGTAACCTAGACTGCTTGTTCTGCCAGAACTACGTGTACAAGCATGCCTTGTCTTCACGAAGAAGCGACTTCGTGCACGACATCGAAGAGCTTGCGAGGGTGGTTAGGGATCCGAGGATTACATGTGTATGCTACTTCGGTGGCGATCCAACGCCTTTCGCTCCGCAGATCATCAAGTTATCTCGAAGAATTCTAGAAGATTGCAGAGGTTCGTTGAAGAGAATTTGCTGGGAGACAAACGGTCTCGTGCACCCAACGCTGATGGAAAGAATGGCTGAGCTGAGCCTAGAAAGCGGGGGCATCGTCAAGATAGACTGGAAGTGCTACGATCCAAAGGTGTACACCATCCTCACGGGAGTCGATGGATGGAAGGCCGTGGATCGAGTGAAGAAAAACGTTGAGTTAGTGGCTAAGCTAGCTAAGCACCGTCCCGAGATACCTCTCTTGGTGGTGAGCACACTCCTTGTTCCAGGCTATGTCGATGTCGAAGACGTTAGAATGATCGCTCGGTTCTTAGCTTCTATAGACAGTTCCATACCGTACATACTGCTGGCCTTCCACCCCGATCATTACCTAAGGGATCTACCGCCCACCAGCCGTCGCCACGCTGAGGAGGCTGTTAAAGTAGCTCGTGAAGAGGGGCTGGATAACGTGTATCTAGAAAACACGTGGTTGCTAGGCGATTACTACTAACGCGAAGATCGGTGTTCCAGCACCGAGAAACCCTCCGACAGCCACCGCTTCCTCATCTCTCAGCGTGGTCGAAACTCTTCATCGGCTTTAACCCCTAGAACCCTTAACTACGTGGGGGATTATAACGGCTCGGAACGAGGTTGCTGAGCTGAATAGCGAGCTCGAGAACATCCTTGAAAAACTGAGAAAGAGGATCAGGGTCGACGAGGAGGGTATACCTAGGATAGATCTGGGAGCCGTGGATCTGCTAGACGAGCTGAAGGATGCGATGATAAGACACGTCGCCAAGAACCTGCTGAACGAAGCCATTAGATGGATCGAGTTCGTTAAGAAGGAGATCGATGAACTCGTCGAGAAATTGCATCTCAAGGGGTTTACCCTACCAAGAGAGTTCAATTCGTTTATCGCCGATCCGCAAGCACATTTAAGGAAGAAGCTCTTCAACTACGTCTACGACCTCGTGAGGAATAGAATCAGCGTAGAGGAGTTCGTGAGGAAAGCATCTGCTGCTCTGAGAACTTCGCTTA
>JALWBS010000054.1 GCA_027037025.1 Desulfurococcales archaeon
CCTCAGTACTTCCTGAGCATTTCCACGCCAAAGCTATGGATTGGGGCTATGATGATGATGGTGATGAGCTATGGAACTACTCTCAACCCTCTTTTGATAGCTATTTTCTTGAGCTTCTTGTCGAATGTTGCTAGCGTCAGGTTGTGGTGCATGGCTGTTGCGAGGATTATGTAGTCGTTCACCTCCTTAACGCTCTGACAATCCTCTTCAAGCATCTTCAAAGCGTTGATAATAACCTCCGCGGGTTCCAGTACGTATCTAGCTCTCGGATCCTCGAGGTACTCACGGATCTTCAAAGCAACGAATGATGGAGCTACCTGAATGAGCTTGAGCATTACCCAGATGAACTCGTGGATGACTATTGAGGGTATGAATATCTCCTTAGCTGAGTCAATGATTCTAGTAGCTTCTTCATGGAGCTCGCTATCCTCGATCGTGTCGTAGATAAGGACGTTGGTGTCAGGAAGTAGCTTCACTCAGCATCTCCTCGATTGCACTCTCGATCTCCTCAACACTGATCTTTCTACCGATCCTAATCGTAGTCCTCCTCCTCTTCAGGGGGATGATCTTGATCACGCCCTCACGCTCATCATAAACAATCTCAACGAGATCACCCTCGCGAATCCCCACCCTAGTCCTGATGGAGGTGGGAATCGTTACCTGGTAGTTACGCGTAACCTTGACGATCTCCCCCATCCAAGACCCTAGTAGAGGCGAAGGTTTACTAGTATATAAACCTCACTACTAGATTCAAAACGTTGAAAGGTCGCGACCTTAAGCGCCTTCACATCCACGCTGAGTACCTTCTAGGTGTTTGGATCCTGAACACGCTTCGGGCTACGTACTTCACACACCCCTCTAGGAGACGTAGGTTTCGTGAAGAGCTCGCGGTTCGAATACCTTTATCGACGATAGTTGGTGGTTTTAGTCGAGGTTCTCGTTAGAACCTCGCTGTCTGTGCACGGCTTGGCAATGCTTGTGATCACGGTTCGCGCACTTCATTAACTGTTCGTAGAGAGCGTCTATGTCCCTCACGCCGTTCTCTATCGCGTTGCATATCTCTTTCAAGCAGTTGAGCGGTACGCTGTAGTCTGGGAACTTTCTGAAATACTCTACCCACTTTGGGTCGTTGCAATACCTCAACGCTTCTTCTATCCTAGCTCTTAGATGTGCTTCCTCAACGCTATAGCCCTGGCACCTATACCCGATCTCCTTCAGTTCGTGGAACAGCACGTACTCCTCGTAATCCCTCAGCCTCTCGGATAGCCACACCTCGTTCAACGGTATGCCAAGCCTATCCGCCGCCGGTGGATGGATCACCTTACCACGGTACATCACTCTGTAGCAAGCATTGTAATCGGCTATGACTTCGTGAGGAACGTACCTAATCCTCCACCCGTGTTTCTCAAGCTCTCTCCTTAGATCCGTAGCCATGGCGTGTAGAGCCCCGAACAGCTACTTTCTCTTAGCGATACATTCACTGCTTGAGAGAGTCTCGGCTCCTTTACCCGGTCTCTCTGCGACCATATCTATGCTCGTCTCTAGCCCCTTCCTAAAACTTCGTACCGTCTGTCATTAGAGGATGTTCAAACCCGTTATTGAGCACCGCTGAAGAGTCTAGCACTACGCTCATCGTTCTTCACGGCTACTTCTCACTGCAGAGACGATCTCTTCCGGTGAGATTTTCATCAGTATCTCTTGCATACGCCTCAAAGCTTCCCCAACCCTCTGCTCCTCCATTCGCCTAACCCCTTCCTCAAGACCTCTTCCAGTAACCTCGCTTACGGGCATCCCGCATTCCCTCAGCTTCTCACGGGGATATCCCTCTTAATCTTGGCAGATACCCAGAGTCGTTATCCACGGTGGGCCCTATAGGCATGTCCTATGCTACGCAGGGGTACTAGCCATATCTATATAGTTGAATAGCGGGTAGTGTGTCGTGGTGTAGTACCTGAAGCTATGGTAGCTACGTTTTATCGGTCCTGCTGAAACGATCGTGATAGTTAGCATGGAGATAGAGCCGAGCTTCGCAATGCATGCAGGGAACGTGGGTTCCGTGGATGAGCTGGTAGCTGAGGTGATTTAGCTCTGTAACACGATGTACGGATCGGTGGAGTTGGGTGGCTCACGTATGGGTTGAGGTACGGATATGCAGTCTCGATGAGAAGCTCTGCGAAGATGTGAAGGCTCTGGTAGATACTGGTACCACGCTAAGCGTTGTCCCTAGAAGACTTGCTGAGAAACTCGGTCTGAAACCTCATCGCATCGACACTGTCGAGACGGGCGCTGGCACCATAACCCTGGAGAGAGCGGCCGCGGTTATCTATGTAGAGAACAGGAAGTGCATCACCGAGGTCTGGGTAAGCGATATCGTTGACAAGCCTCTCGTAGGAGCAACAACCCTAGAAATGCTGGGCCTCGTAGTCGATCCACGTACGGGAAAGCTGAAGGAAGTACCGCTACTCTTCTACTAATGCAAGAACTTCTACTCGCCGCCAAAAACCGCATGTCCTTAGTTCCGAGGATCCTCAACACTCATGAACACTGCGACTCGCTCATAGCGTGGAAGAACGTGCTCAACGAGGTGTCCACGCCATAGTTCTTAGAGCTGTAAAGCGCATCGAAAGACTCGATGTTTAACTATGGCTTCACAGCCATCTCCCAGCGCTCAACACCGCCCCCTCACTTTGCTCACCAACCTCCCTATTCGTTTCAACGCATCTTCAATACGCTCCTTACCACACCATCCTTCGTAGAAGCATGCATACATACATGCTCCGACCAGCGCACCACGCATCTGCAACCCATTCACCCAGCTCTCTAACCATGGTCTCCTCGTACCCCCACAGCTCTCGATGACTCGATAACCTCCGACCCTCTCTCCACGAAGCGCAGGCCTTGATGGCTATGGCGGCCGTACCCCAGGGCTTTTCAGCTACCTGCCTCGCACCACCTTCCTCAAGCTCTTCCCTAGCCTGTTCAAGAAGCTCTTGAGCAGCATTAACATGCTCTACAGCACGTTGAAGAGGCTCGAGATTTTGCGTAGCTAGCTCCACTAAGTACTCATCGAGCGTAATGCCTGAGCACAAGCCTCTTTCTCAAGCAACTCAAGTACATTCCTAGGTACTCTAATCAATGCACTCAATCCATACCCCGTGAAGTAAGCAGTTTTAAAGAGTAAAACGTGTTGAGGCATAGATTCGTTTAGGGAGCGTTTTGTATCCACCGAATCTGACATGGATCGAGTTGAAGAGCTACGTAGAGCGTGGTGAGGACCCCCTCATTCTTCCGATCGGTTCGGTAGAGAGTCACGGTGCTCATCTTCCAATAGATACCGATACTCTCATCGCTAGTTTCGTAGCCGACGCTCTTGCGGAGAGAAACGGGTGGATATCGCTACCGCCAATCACCTACAGCATAGCCGTGCCCGTCAGACCGGGGAACGTTTGGATACCTCCCCACGTGTTTAGCGATTACCTGAAGCACGTTCTCAAGCACTTCGCATCCTTTGGACAGAGGCGATTCGTTATCGTGCTCGGCCATGGAGGGCCCGAGATGAAGAAAGCCGTTAGGGAGGCTTGCACTTCTCTATGCCGAGACCTCGGGATCTCCATAGCCGTGTTCCACGTTCTGCGCGTACTCGAGGAGCTTGGTATCGTTGATCAGTCTAGGGATAGACACGCTGGTTTCTGGGAGACGAGCATCGTCATGGCCATCGATCGAAGCCTCGTAAGGGATCTGAGTGTTTATGGTAGTGAAGAGGATCTGAAAGCCTATGGCGTAGCTGGGAACCCGTTCGGGGCTTCGCCAGGGATTGGCGAGAAGATGTTGGAAGCCGTGGTTAGCCACATAGAGAGCACCCTCCTTAACCTCAACACGAGGTGCTTCTTCAACTGGGAACAGAGCTCGTCTTGATCAAGGGGTTGGGTGTTGAGGATCGAATCCGTTGATGGTTACCGAGCTTCTGAGGATATGCTTAGCATCGTTAAGCAAGCGACTTCGAAGCGTTTGGATAGGCTTAGGAAGCTCATGGAGGATCGCGGTCTATCCGCGCTGATACTCTTCGAGAACGATCCCATCGCGTACAAGATCTCGTTAACCCGCCACTTCAACGCGGTGGTGATAACCGAGAGCCATGTACACGTCCTAACGGATCCAACTCTCTACAGCGAAGCTCGGCGGGAAAGTCCTTGGGGCGTGGTTCTGGTGAAGGACTTTAGCTTGGAGGGTTTGCTGAAGGCGTTATCGAGGATTTCGAGCATCTCCAAGGGTATGAAGATGGGTATCGACAAGGCTTGGGGTAGGAACAAGCTTTCGTATCTCTACGCGGATCTCCTCGAAACGCTTAGGGTTAGAGGTGTCGAGATCGTCGATGCCACACCTATACTCGAAGAGGTTTTCGATAAGCCCTTCGACGAGGAGCTGAGGATAGTCGAGTGGATCTCGGAGATCTCGTCCCAAGCCCTCGAAGCGGCTTACGAGCACCTCAGACCCGGGATACGTGAATGCGAACTAGCTTCGTTAGTGGATCGCGTGCTGAACGAGAACGGCATCATAGATAGGTGGTTCCAAACAATCGTTGCTTCAGGACCGAGAACAGCTACGCCACATGCCAAGACATCTACCCGTAGAATAGGCTACGGAGAACCCGTGATAATCGATGTAGGGCCCCTGTGGATGGGCTACGATGGGTGCGTCGCACACACCTTCATAGCTGGGCAGAGCAGATACTGGGAAAACATCCTCGAAGAGATCATCAAAACGATGAAGATAGGTCTGAGCCATGCAAAGCCAAGGACACCAGCTCGCATACTAGACGAGGTACCTCGAGACAAATTGAAAAAACACGGTTTTCCAGACTACCCACACCTAACAGGTCATCCAGTAGGCGGTTTCTACAAGCCCGTCATAGCGGAGTTCGTGGACTACACTCTTGAAACCAACATGGTCTTCGCATACGAACCAGCGATATACATTCCTAACAAGGGTGGTGTACGAATAGAGCCGCATGTGCTGATCACGAGCAGTAGCTACGAAATCTTGACGAAATTCCATAGAGAGCTATTCGCAGGCACGTAAACACCCTCACTACCTCAGCCTTCTAAAGAGCACTAGATAGTCATTGAGTACCTCATGCCTATACTTCGCGATGTATCTACGGTAGACATCCTCGCTTATTAAAAGCCTCAACGCGTTGAACCCCCTACGCTTCGCTATGCCGATAGCTACCTCAACTGCTTGAGGTAGCGAATCTACATACTTGACCCATAAATACAGGTTCGCCTCGCCTCGATTAAGCCACAGGCTCTCAAGTATGAGCGCAACGCCTAGTTCCGGTAACGAAGCCTCGAAGTACTCTATAGAACCTTTCTCTACCGCGTAATCCCATCGACTCTTAATCCACGCTACGAAGGAAGTCTCGATCCTCGGAGCTATGAATGTACAGCTCCTTAAACTATCGTAGCTCTCTGGAAATTTCTCAATTCTGATCGACTCGGGATCCAAACCCTTAGCACTCGATAGATCTAGCTTGACGTGCTTAACCCGGAAAGCTATATCGCTAATACCGCACTTCTTGTAAAAGTCTACGGCTTCAGGATCAGGCCATACAGCTATGGTTTCGCATTCTCGCTCTCTCGATATCTCTATGGCTTTCTCAACAAGTCTACGACCAATTCCACGCCTCCTAAAATCCCTATGAACTTCGAGAACATCTATGAAGCTATGGGTACCCAGCAACCCTTCCTCATAGCCTATGTATAGCTCTAGCTCACCCACAACCCTATTGTCGATAAGTGCAACAAGAGGGTACTGATTCCATGTAAGTAGGTAGTTTAAGTGAATAGCACAGGTTTCAACACTCATCCACGGACCTCCATGAGCCCAGCGCTCAGCAACACTCAGATCCTCGTAACGAACCTCAACCTCTCTTCCATTGACGCGCTTAACCCATCTATCGATAGATGAGCAGTAAACATCGACAATACCCTTAACATCGTCAAGAACCGCAAACCTAATACTCACGCTGTTACACACCGTGGATACCCTCCAACACTTAGTGCGGGTAATCCCTAAGAGACGAACCTCGGGAACGCGGATAAATAATAATGATGTGTGCTGAATCTTGGATGAGAGCCTCATCGCCGTGAATTACTGTGCGACCGAAACTAAAAACACGAGAACGTAGTTTCCATAGTTAGGAACTGGATAGCAGTAGTATGGTAGCGAACATTGGGTTCACAAGATTAACACAAACGTTGAAACGAAAACGGTCTTCGTATATCCTTACTAGTAAAGATTATGCGTTATTAACAATTAATCAGTTGTACTAGGAACATCGTTATGGAGAAGATTCTCGAGGAAGTTCTCAGGGTTACGCGTAACTATCAGGTAACTATGCCTGCTGCCATCGGGTCTAAGGAGGAGATAGACGAAGGTGATATTTCTAAGGTTGTTTATGATGAGCGTGAGGGGTTATCAAGATCATTCCGTTGAATAGAGCAACTATTAGGATTGGTAAGAAGATTAGTGTTGAGAAGATACTGAGTGAAGTTACTTCCTGATGCTATTGTTCTAGTTTATGATACGATTGAGGATAGTAAACACCGTGATCTAGCCATGAAGGCGATCGACACAGCAAAAGAGATATTCATGCCCTCTATCGTGACCCACGAATTCATTGAGTCATGCTTAGACTAGCTCAGGTAGCTCCTAGCTTTGTCTTGCTAAAGATGCATGGATACCTCGGAGATCCGAGAGCTACGTATGTATTGGAGCCTAGGGAAGTACTGGTTAGTGCTTCGGGAATGCTTGAAAGAGATAAGCAGAGTACAAAGGAAGTAGATGACTGTATGATCCTCACAACAACTCTTCTCCTCACTATAATCTAGCGTTAACAACCTTCGGCAAAGAGCCGGGGAAGATAGCCATGGAGAAAGGGTGGAATAATCCCATAAAACACCCTTCTAACTAAACACGTTGGTGAAGGATATAGATGAAGTCTTGATAAAGATTACCAAAAGGATAGAGGCTAGGATGAAACGCGTTATTTCAAGAGCTACACGATAACGGGATTGAGGATGTCACGTAGCCTCTGAACCTTTCGCTTTCTGCCGAGCCCTATGGCGGTAATGAAGAACTGTTCGTTGTTTAGAGAGTGAGAAGATTTTGGCGCCGCGGCCGGGATTTGAACCCGGGTCACGGGCTCGACTGGCCGGTCCCTTCGGACCACAGGCCCGCATACTAGGCCGGGCTATACTACCGCGGCGCTGCCACTCCACATCATTTCGAAGGGGTTTATAGGTTTTGATGATCACCAAAGGGCATCGTTTCTCCTCAGATGCTTGATGAAGTCCATGACTATCTCGGTGACGTTGGCTTCGAGCCATCTCTCTGGACCAACTCTAAACGTTGGGATGTACTCTCCACTAGCTTTCTTCATAGGTCCTCTGGCTAGGAAGTATTTATGATCCCAAACGAGGACATCTAGAACGTCGAAGCCGCGTGTATCTGCGAACTCGTGCATGAACTGAACGGTTTCGAAGAATAGCTTGGGTAACGTAATTAGCTGAACCCCTACGAGACCAAGTTCTTCATTGATCGCAAGACCTGTGGTTATCGGTACTCTGAGGAACCTCATCACGGACTTTATGTTGTTTCCGCGGAGCATGAAGGCCATGGCGTACCCGTTGAAGTAGAGAGACCCTATCCTTGAAACACCGTATCCCGTAACGGCGAACTCCAACCTCTTGAGCCTGTAAGAGTAGTGTCTAAGAGGTTTACGAGAGATCCTCTTGTGGTACTCGTTGATGATCTTACGGATCTTGATGCAGGGGTTCTGTACTATCATATCGAGAATCTCCAGATCTATCCAATCCATCCTAGGAGGCTTCCTAGACTTAGCCATAGGAACCTTGTCAAGAGCATCGTTGCTATCGTCCAACAACATCCTATACATGTTCCTAATCAAATCAGCGCGGAGCCTTAGAGCCGTTGGAAACAGCAGATCCCTCAAAGGTCTAGCTCTATGAATCTTGGTGTACGGATAGATCCTAATACTGTACTTCTCAGCAATATCTTCAAGTTTATCCCACTTCAACTTACCACCTTCAATCGATAGGGTAGCGCCTTTGGGAACGAGGGGCGTTATGGCGTGTAGACCGGGTTTGTAGAAGTTTCTAACAACATCAGCTTTCCTAATCCTCAGATTCTCTATGACAACGACTACCCTCTTGATTCCTAGCACCGAGATGTCTATCTCCGGCTTGAGCTTGATTCCACATCTAGAGAGCGTGAAGAAGAATAGTATGATAGCGTTCTCAGCATCCACGGTCCCGAAGAACCTCTTGGCCAACCTCGTAGCCGTCAACGTCTTGGTTTTGTAAATAGCTTCGAGAAGATCGGGAGGCGGTGATACGTCTATGAGTGATATGGGCATGTTGTTCCACTCTATCTTCGTTTCGAAGTATATAACCTTGATGGTTCTCGAATCCGTTGAACATCATCATCGTGGATAGTTTAAAAGGCTTACTGATGAATTGGATATTGGCTCAGATATGTTTCTTGCTGATGCTTCGTAGGTCCCACTATGTATCTGGGTTTGGGTATGCGGCGAGTGATTGGATTGAGGGTCGCTCCTAAGCATCTCTACCTCCGTGAGCTGAGGCGTTTGAAGATAGATTTTGCTCGTTGGGTGAGGAGCATGAGGTGTAGGGGTGCAACTCCTATTCCAGACGACGATCTCCTCTTCTAACACCGTTTTTGATGTGTGTTTCCAAATCAAAACCTATTTTTGCTCTCTTCACTTCTTCGCTAAGAGTTTGTGGGCTATGTATACGTACGTCTTCGCAACGTCTCGGATTTGCTGTAGCTCTACGTACTCGTTTGGTTTGTGTGCTTGCTCCATTGGCCCGGGTCCGTAGGTTATGGTTGGTATCCCCCTCGTTGTGTAGTACCACATGTCTAGCCCTCCGCTGCATACCACGGTTTTCGGTGTTCTTCCAACGATCTTCTCTATCGCTTCGCGGGTTATCTCGACGAGCTCATTGTTGGGATCCGTTAGCGCTGGGGGTAGCCTGTTGACTATCTCTATCCTTGTTCGGCAGCCGATCTCCTTGCATATGCTATCTATGGCTTCCCGAAGCTCCTTCTCCACCTCGTCGAGCTTCTCTTCCACGATCAGCCTCCTATCTATGGAGAACACGAACCTTCCTGGAACGGTGTTTATCTTCGTTCCTCCCCGGGTCTCGCCGCCGATGGTTATGGTTGGGTGCGCTGCCCTCTCGTCGTCGTATGGATAGGAGCTCCTTCTCTTGGAGTACCTTCTGCACAGCTCATCCTCTAGCCTAGCCACGAGCTTAGCTGCTTTGGTGAAAGCGTTCTCTCCGAGCCACGGCGTCGAGGCGTGGGCTTGCTTACCTAGGACCTCTACGTATAGCCACAGAGCTCCTCGGTGACCTATCCATATCGTGTCCACGGAGCTGGGCTCGGCTATGATGACCCACCGGGGTCTAACCAACCCGCTTCTCAACGCGTATCCCGTTCCCGTAACACCCCCTATCTCCTCGTCGGGAACCGCTAGGATCTCTAGAGACCCCATCAGCTCGGTGCCAGCCTCTGCCAGAGCTCTCATCGCTAAGGCTGCAGCCGCTAACCCACCCTTCATATCGACGGCTCCTCTACCGTAGAGCTTACCGTTCTCCACCACGGGCTTGAACGGGTCGCGGCTCCAACCATCGCCAGGTGGAACAACGTCGTAGTGACCGTTGATCTCGAGAACGGGTTCCCCTCTACCCAGCTTGGCGATGGCTATGTAGCGAGGGTGATCCACTAGATCCCTCCTGAACTCCTCCACGATCTTCTGAGGCACTTCAACGATCTCCACCTCGGAGAACTTCTGAAGCTCTTCAGCGAAGAGATTCACGAACTCACCGAAGTTCTCGCCCGGGGGGTTTACCGTGGCTACGCTAACCATCTTCTTCAGGAACTCTACGCACCAATCGAACCTCTCGTCAACGATGCGAAGAGCTTTCTCGAGAGACAAGAGCATCGCCCCCGCGCTTCTAGCTAGTGTTAGAGATAAGGTTTGGAGGAGGATCACTGTCGTGGGTGCGAAATTGGTTTGGAAAGAACCTCACTCGGGAGACGATGGTTACACGGACCTCGGTTCGCAAAGGGTTTGGAAGGGTAGCCCCGAGATCGAGCTCCTGGGATCGATAGACGAGCTGATCGCCGTGCTAGGCATCGTTAAGTGCTGCGCTCCACCGGATATGAGCAACGCTGTGGAAGAGCTTCAGAGGATGCTTATGAGGATGTGTGGCATGCTAGCGTCGAGGAAGTTCGATGAGCTTGGAGATCTGAGGAGGTTTGTGGAGTCTAGAATCGACGATCTGTGGAAATCGAGGAGACTCAGCTTCAGGTTCGACATAGCTGGTCCACCA
>JALWBS010000055.1 GCA_027037025.1 Desulfurococcales archaeon
TCTAGATTAGCTCCGCAGAAACCGCACTTCACAACGTCTCCGCTTACCAGCCTAGTCACCACGGGGATGTAGCTACGCATCACCTTCTCAGCACCACGAGCTAAGAGGAGGAACCTATCAAGCATGAACCCAACCACGAGCTCGTCCCCCAAAGCTACGGCGAAGTACTTCAGCTCCCCATACTCCTTCCTAACCCTGCTCATGTACTCCGACATCGTTGCGGACATCGCTTCAGCCTCCTCCACGCTACCCCTATACCTATACAACAACCCCTCATGCGACAGAGCAACCATGTCAACACCATCGAAGTTCGTCAAAGCATCAAACACCCTTTCGAGAACCGAACCATTATACATAGATTCCTCACCATCACCATACCAAAACCCTAATCGAAGCAAGCACCTCTACACACCTAACGCTATCAACCGCTGCGAGTACGCACTAAAAACTCTTTACATCGTCGAGAAGCCCATGACCACATGCAGAAACCCCACCAACCTCGCTGATACCAAACCTCAATACTCGTCGACCAAACGCTTCAACAGAGAATCGAAACCACGTACAGTTAGAGAGTTGATAGCTTGGTGCGGCGGCCGGGATTCGAATCCGGGATCTACGGCTTGGGGGACCAAAACGATATGAAAGATTTCATATCGAGCGATATGAAAGAGCTACAGAGATGAGGATCAGTACGCATAGTTACAAACGCTATTACCCGATGGTTAATGTGAAGGAAAGCATTCGGAGGATTTTTCAAAAGTAAAACGTGAAGTGGAACGATAGATATAGCATAGCGATGTTCATAGAGCATACTCAATGCTTAGTATGTATTAAACCCAGTATGAATTTTAGGAAGTGCTCCACAGCCTTTATCGGGTCTTCAGGTAAGTGACTCTCTTCGACTCTATCTTCGCTACCTCTGTGAAAGTGTTTTGGAAATGTCCTTATGTGCCGATGTTTTTCGTGAGGCGCATTATCATGGCGATAAACTGTTCCATCGATATGCCTTCTCTCGTAGTGCAAGCTATAGCGACCACTTGAACTCCAGTAGATATCGAGGAAGCTACCATCAATGAAAACAACACGTATCTTCGCTACTACTCCAGAAGCTAGCTCCACTTTAGCAACCTCGCGTATGAAGTCTCTGTATCTCTTCGAAGCGACTGTTATGAGGTAACTATATATAGTTTCGAGTACATCGTTATTCTCCAACTTCTAGAGCCTCAGTACCTCGCTAAGCTTCTTCTTTTCTTCGAGGAGTCTCTCCAGGATTATTAGGTCTTCCCATGCAGGATGCTCAGGAACCTTACCTCTACGTACATGCTCCTCTAACTCTTCAGCACTTCGAACACCATACTTAGTGAGTATCTCAGCTATCTCAGCCTCTACAAGAGCAAGCCTACGCTTAAGCCAAACCTCCACAGCTTCACGTTCAAGTCTCTCCGGCGAAATTCCTAAACGACGTGCTACAACATCGACAAGCCTAGCCATACCTCTACCTACACACAACTTCGTGTGGAGCACGATAAGCTTAGCGGATGTATCTATGCACTGCGCTACCGATCCCGATACGCGTGTCTGAGGATGGTGATGTACGCGGTCATCGACATTTGCTGGAAGAAGTTCTGGGCTAAGGAAAGTTGATTGCTTGGTGCGGCGGCCGGGATTCGAACCCGGGATCTCCGGCTTGGAAGGCCGGCGTCCTAGACCAGGCTAGACGACCGCCGCTACCCAGCTTCTTGTCGAGCGTTTGGGGTTTATAGGGGTTTTTCTCTTGGCTACGCTGATCCATTTACTCGCGTTGATCCTGCTCCTGCGTAGTGGTTCGCGCTGATGCTCAACGTTGTCTCTGCTTCGCTCGATGCGGTGGGTTAACACGATCATCGTTTTTATCTAGGTTTCGAGGGTTTCTTAGAGGTGCTGGTATTGTCTAAGAGCGTTGTCGAGATGGTTGAGGAAGAGGCTCGACGAGTTTTGGAGGAGGCTAGGAGGAGAGCGCGTGAGATCATTGAAGCGGCTGAGCGTAGGGCTAGGGAGATCCTAGAGGATAAGAGCTACATGAGGGAGCTCGAGGTGGAGAAGAGGTTGTTGCTGAGGGAAGCCGAGGAGAAGGCTAGGAGAATCGTTGAGGAGGCTAAGAGGGTTGCGGAGGAGTTAGAGAGGCGGGGAATGGCTAATCTGGATAGGGTGGTGCGAGAGGTTGTTAAGGTTGTTGCGGGGCTCTAGCCTTGAGCTTGGTGAAGAAGCTTAGGAGTTTCATCGTCACGGATCCGGATGTCGGTAGGAAGGTTAGGGTTATCGGCCTCAAGGACGAGGTTGAGGAGGTTAGCAAGGTTCTTCAAAGCGTGGCTCTCTTCGAGGTTTCGCCACCGAGGGAAGCTGGTGCCGGTGTTTTGCGGGAGGTGGAGGAGCTCGCTAAGTTGGTTGATAGAGCGTCTAGGTTGATCGCGGAGTTCATGAGGAGGTTAGGTAGGCAAAGAGTTGTTAAGCTCGAGTACCTACCCCCATTCGAAGAGCTTAGGAAGACCGTTCGTAGCTACGTCGAGGATCTGGAGAGGGATCTCGAGGAGATCCTCGGGCTCGAGGCGAAGATCGTTAGCCTCGAGGACAAAGCTAGGGATCTAGCGCTGGTCAGGAGGTACCTGGAGCACCTCGTTTCGCAAAGGATCGGGTTATCGCTACGGGATCTCCTCTTCGAGGGAGACGAGGTGACTACGCTAACCATCGCGGGGGCTCCACGTGGATGGAGAACCTTCATCGATGAGTGTGGAAAGGTTGTGCACATCGTGTCGCTCCTAGAGGAGGAGAACGTGGTTGTAGCGACGATACTCTTCATGTCTAGGGATAGGGACTACGTCCTCAGATCCCTTCGTAGCCACGGGCTTAGGACGTTGGATGTTCTGCGGGAGCTCGGCGACGTGGGGATCGAGGAGTGCATCTCTGCGGTGAGCAGAGAGGTTGAGAAGATCGAGGAGGAGATGCGCATGGCTAGGGCCAGGATATCGACGATTATCGAGAGGGATGTTGAGAGGCTAGCTCTCCTCAAGCTGTTCGTGGATAACGAGGGTGAGCGGCTCAAGCTGCTCAGCCTAGCCGTAGCGTCTAGGTACGCTTTCTTCGTCGAGGGCTGGGTACCGGCGTCGCAGCTGCAGAGATTCGTTGAAGAGGTCTACTCTAGGAGTAGGAGCTGCATCGTAGAGA
>JALWBS010000056.1 GCA_027037025.1 Desulfurococcales archaeon
CGGGTGGACCACGTAATATCGATGAACACGAAGGCTTTCTTCGCATCCCTAGCCGTGCTCGCACTCACCGCGGTGGTGGTGTATGGGTAAGGAGACGATCTCCGTTGATTACGTGGAGAAGGAGCTTAGGGAAGCGCTTGGTAAGCTCGTGTTAGAGACGAGGAGAGTAGCTGATAACCAGCTGATCGTTGTCGTACCAAGGAGCGAAGTCGCTGAGGTGGCGAAGCGCATTCTGGAAAGGTTCAGGGAGTTCGAAGCGCATCTATCGACCCACGTGGCTACGGATGAAAGGCTCATCAATGGGCACTTCGTGGCCACGTACTGGATATCCGTAAACGCTGAGCGTGGAGATGTGTGGATAGGGATCAGAGCTTACGTACCTCCAAGCGATTCGAAGGTTCCTTCACTAACGCCTCAGTATCCCGGCGCTAATTGGTATGAACGCGAAGCTCGGGATCTACTAGGTATAGAGCCCGTGGGGCACCCCGATCCTAGGAGGCTTGTGGTACCAGATGATCTTCCTAAGAACTTCCATCCTCTGCGGAAGGAGGTTAAGTACTACGAGAAGGTGTTCACGGAACCAAGCTTCGAGTTCAAGAAGCCTAGAAAGTACGAGATCGTGGTTCCCTTCGGTCCTTACCACGTGGCTCTGGATGAACCAGCTCACTTCAGGCTCTACGTCAAGGGCGAGGAGATCGTCGATGTAGATTACAGAGGGTTCTACAACCACAGAGGTATAGAGAAGCTCGCTGAGAGCAGATTGACTTACAACCAGATCCCCTTCATAGCTGAGCGGATATGCGGAATATGTGGTTTTACTCATAGCACAGCTTACTGCCAAGCCGTTGAGACGGCTGCCAAGATAGAGGTTCCTGATAGAGCTAGGTACATAAGGACGATAATGCTCGAGATCGAGAGAATCCATAGCCACCTCCTGTGGATAGGCGTTGCGTGCCACTTAGTGGGGTTCGACACGGGGTTCATGCATGCATGGAGGATTAGAGAACGCATTATGTGGCTCGCGGAGCGGTTGAGTGGTAATAGGAAGACCTATGGAATGAACTTAGTAGGCGGCGTTCGGAGAGATATCCTCGAGTACAGGAAGAAGCTTATCCTAGACGCTCTACGAGAGCTTCGGAAGGAGTACAAGCAGTTCGTAGACATGCTCGTGTCCACGAAGACCTTTATCAAGAGGTGCGAAGGCGTGGGCGTTCTTCCACGCGATAAAGCTCAGGCGTACGGAACGGTTGGCCCAACTGCTAGGGGATCGGGTAGAAGGATCGATGTTAGGAAGGATCATCCCTACGCAGCTTACAAAGAGCTAGATTTCAGAGTGCCCGTGTATAGCGAAGGCGATGTTCTGGCTAGAGCGATGGTTCGCATCGAGGAGGTTCTCGAGAGCATCTGGATAATCGAGCAAGCACTCGATAAGCTACCTGGAGGTCATCTGCTAGCCGATGTCCTCGAGGTACCTCCGCACCAAGAAGCGCTTGGATACACCGAAGCTCCTCGAGGCGAGAACGTGCACTACGTAAGGACTGGTCACTACAACCGCGTGTATAGGTGGAGAGTTAGAGCATCTACGTACAACAACCTACCTGCGGTTCCAGAGATGCTTAGGGGGTACACAGTAGCCGACGCTCCTCTGATCATCGCTAGCATAGATCCTTGCTATAGCTGCACCGAGAGGGTGGTAATCATAGATGTTAGGAGTGGCGAGAAGAGA
Organism: Desulfurococcales archaeon; assembly: GCA_027037025.1. Classification (GTDB taxonomy): domain Archaea; phylum Thermoproteota; class Thermoprotei_A; order Sulfolobales; family Ignisphaeraceae; genus JAADCV01. The sequence goes on from JALWBS010000056.1 coordinate 1,727, forward strand.
GTCCTCTCGGAAGAGGAGTTCAATGCCTTGTCTAGGAAGAGCAGGGGGTTAGGGAGATGAGCTACGTCACACTTCCATACCCCTTCGAACCCGTGGAAGCGCCTCCAGAGTATCGAGGCAAGCCCGAGATAGATCCTAAGAAATGCATTGGTTGCGGAGCTTGCTCTCGCGCATGTCCTCCCGACGCCATTAGGGTGGAGGACGATTTGGTGAGCGGTGTTCGTAGGATCATTCTCGACGTTAGTAGGTGCATTAGGTGCGCTAGATGCGAAGAGGTTTGTCCAACCGGTGCGATTAAGCTAACTCGGGAGTTCGAGCTTGCAACCCCTAGCAAAGAGGATCTTCTGCAGATAGTCGAGATGAGGTTAGCTAGGTGTAGCATCTGCGGCAAATACGTTGGTAGAACCGTGAGACAGATCGAGAAAGCCAAAGCGGTGTTGTCTCCGCTGCCCAGGGATAGGTTGGAGGAGCTACTCCGGGTAATGACGCTGTGCGAGGATTGTAGGAAGAGGAGGGTTGCCCAAGCTCTTCAGGGCGTGCCCACGGCATTGCTCAAGGTGTGGGGCGAGGTTCATGGCTAAGCGAAGAATTCGATCTCTCTGGGTCTTCCACCTCAACACCGGGGCTTGCAATGGGTGCGACATAGAGGTGCTCGATGTGCTAACGCCGTTCTACGACGTGGAGAGGTTCGGGATCAAGCTCGTAGGGTCCCCGAGGCACGCCGATGCGCTTCTGGTGACAGGGCCTCTGACGAGGCAGAGCTACTACGCCGTTAAGAGGACCTACGAAGCCATGCCTCCTGAGCCAAGGATGGTCGTGGCCGTGGGTACGTGCGCGTGTAGCGGGGGCATTTTCTACGATAGCTACGCTGTTCACGGAGGCATCGATAAGCTGCTACCGGTTCACATGTACATACCCGGCTGTCCACCGAGACCCGAAGAGATACTGTTCGGAATCGCGCAGCTTCTGAACATCGTCGAGAAGCGGGTGCGTGCAAAGGTCGTTAAGGTCGAGAGCCCGAAGCCTGAGGTAGATCCCTGCGAAAGGCTATGGCTCGATCTGCGGGAAGAGCTTAGGAAAGTCGTTGGGTACTTCGATAGGGATCGCATACTCAGCGAGTTCAAGGAGATGGTTCTAGAGGCCTACCGCAGCGCTCTACCTTTTAGGAAGCTCGAAGCGTTGGTTGAGGACTACTGCAAGAGCGTGGACGATCCTAGGCTATGCTTCTGCGCGAGGTACCTATACGCTAAACTGCGTGAGCTCGTGGAGAGGTACTCTAGGGAGGGGTACATCGTCGAGGATCTGCTGAGGGAGGCTGCGTGGAGAAGAAGTGGAGGGTTATCGTTGTAGAGAGGCACAGACCCCATCCTCTGCTCGCAGGGATTCAACACTTCGATTCGTCGATAGACGTCGTTAGGGAGCTTGGGGAAACGAG
>JALWBS010000057.1 GCA_027037025.1 Desulfurococcales archaeon
CTTCAATGTGAGCATAGGTGGTTTAACGATTGAGTACAGAGGCTTCTACAAAGTGATCGAGGATCCCATGGGTTACCGCTGGGTCGTGGTACCATTCGACCTCGTTGATCAAGTGCCTAAGAAGGTGCTTAGCGAAGCTAAGGGCGTCATAACGATGCCGGTGAAGAGCGTTGGGGCAGATGAGGTTGGGTTCGCGAAGCTGTGGGGCTTGGGCATGGAGGATCTGGTGAAGGCTGTGGCGATCTGCAACACCTCCACGTGGCCACCAACGCTACGCATGCCCACGAACGTGGGGTGCATGATTAAGAGCATCGACGTCGCTAAGCTTAGAAAGCTAGGGGTGAAGGTGTTCATCTACACCGAGAACCCCTTCCTCAACACCAGCAACGTAAACGAGATGATTAGTAAGGGGATCGCAGCCATAGCGCTACCGGAGCCAAAGACCCTCAACCTAACGATTAGGGAGTTCTACGCCGTAGCAGCGATCCTCGACGATGAGGAACTCGCTCAGGCAAAGATCGCGCACGTCGAGAACGTCGTTAGCAGCATCGAGAACGTGGTTAAGTACGTACCGAAGCCCTGGGGCCCAGCCATAGTTATCAGAGGTAGCTACGTCATCGTGATACCGCGTAGCGCGGTCATAGCCCAGGTAGCTAGGATCGCTGGGATAAGCTACCCGAACGTATCCAGGCTCCAGGTGATGACCATCGACCAGTTCGCTAAGGCGTACGGAAACGCATCGATCCTCATAGTGGTGTACCCCCTAGCCACCTCGAAGAAGTTGGTTGAGATGTACCCAGCGCTATCGAGCGTCAAGGCCGTGAAGGAGGGTTCCGTCATAACCTTCAGGGCTCTGTACGTAGCGACGGTGTTCCAAGCGTACCCCGCGTCGGTGATCAAGGATCTCGCAGCAGTAGTGCACCCCACGTTGTTCCCAGGATACGTGGTTAAGTACTTCGTCAAGGGATAACCCCCAAACCTCATTTTTTACACTCGGTGCATCTAGATGAGGAAATCGAGATACGCTGCAACGCTGCTCGGGCTCTCGGTACTGCTCCTACTATCGATTATCCTCGGCATCTCCATAGGGCCCGTCCACATATCGCCGAGCACCGTTCTAGAAGTGCTTAAGCAACAGCTACTGGATGCGTTGAGCCACGGCTCTGCAACAACATCGTTGGAGACGAATCCTTACTACGACATAATCGTTGGGATCAGAGAACCTAGAACCTTCGCAGCTATTCTCGGTGGTGCAGCTCTAGCCGTAGCGGGGTTGCTACTGCAAATACTCTTCAGAAACCCTATCGTTGGTCCGTACGTGCTCGGAATATCTTCCTGCGCAACGCTGTTCGTAGCACTAGCGATTCTAGCAGGCGTAACCTTTGGTCTGCAGCTCGCTGCGCACGCGGTTGTCGTAGCCGCCTTCATAGGCGCGGTCGTGGACTCCGTACTGATTCTAGCGATAGCCAACTTCGTGAGGTCCGTGATCACGCTCCTAGTCCTCGGAATGCTGATAGGCTACTTCTGCAGCGCTGTCACGAACATCCTCATAGTGTTCTCTGAGCAGAGGAAGGTGCACTACCTGATACTCTGGACCTTCGGCTCGTTCGCTAACTACCTATGGAACGAGGTTGAGCTGACGCTCGTCGTGGTCGTACCCCTAGTGCTAGCATCTCTCGCGATGAGCAAGGTTCTGAACGTCCTCCTAATGGGCGAGGAGTACGCTTACACCATCGGGGTCAGCGTCAGGATAGTGAGGGTCGCCGTGATAGGGATAGCCAGCGGGTTAACCGCTGTGGTGACGAGCTTCGCGGGGCCGATAGCGTTCATAGGCGTCGCCGTACCGCTCATGGCCAGAGCTCTGGTTAGGACAAGCAACAACCTGGTTCTCGTACCAACAACGGCGTTGCTCGGAGCCGTGGTCACGTGCCTATGCGACATAGCTGCGAGAGCGATGTTCGCCATAGAGCTCCCGATAAGCACCGTAACATCGATTCTGGGAGTCCCCGTGCTTACATACATGCTCCTCAGGAGAGGTGTTAAGATGTGAAACCCGTAGAGGTTCGCGATCTACGCGCTGGCTACGGAAAGAGAATCGTTATCGATGGGCTAGATCTGGAGGTATGCAAAGGGGAGTTCCTATGCATTGTGGGGCCCAACGGCGCTGGCAAAACCACGCTCCTAAGATCTATTCTATCGCTCATAAAACCCGTTGGCGGGGTGGTGTACGTCTACGGCAAAGATGTTCGTAGGTACTCACGGAGGGAGCTAGCTAGGAAGCTGGGTGCCGTGCTCACGGAGCGCGTGGATCCCGGAATGCTTCGCGTTTGGGAGGTCGTTGCGCTTGGAAGGTATCCGAGGTCCCGAGCCCTGCTCGGCGTATCGGAGGAGGATATGAAGGTCGTTGAGGAGTGTCTCAAGCTCGTTGGAATAGAGCATCTGAGGGATAGGTACTTCTCAGAGCTCTCCGACGGCGAGAAGCAGAAGGTGTTGATCGCTCGAGCGCTAGCTCAAGAGCCCCGCGTGCTGATCCTCGATGAGCCAACCACGTTCTTGGATCTTAGGCACCGCGTCGAGATCGTGGAGATCCTGAGGAAGCTCTGCCGAAGACAGGCGTTGACGATCGTCGCCACGCTGCACGACATATCCCTAGCGCTTCGAGTATGCGACCGCGTCATCGTTCTGAGAAACGGGAGAGTCGTTGCCCAGGGACTTCCCGAGGACGTGCTTAGCGAGGATATCGTTGAGGAGACCTACGGGTTGGATAAGGGTAGGTACGACGCTATGAATGGAAGCGTTGATCCTAGGTTCGAGAGCGACATGGGTAAGAACGTTTTCGTGGTCTCAGGCTACGGAAGGGGCGTGTCGATAGCTCGTATGCTGAAGAAGCTGGGGCTACGGGTGTTCATGGGGATAGTGCTGGATCTGGACGTCGACTACGTCCACGGTAAGAGGGTGGCTGATAAGGTTGTTCACGTAGAGAGCCCCTCCGATGTAGATATCGATGTTCTCGACGAGTGCCGAAAGCTCATCGAGTCCAGCTCCGCGGTTATAGACGCTGGTTTCCCGATCAACGAGCTCTACAGCCACAACGTGGAGATTCTCAGGTATGCGCACTCCATCGATAT
>JALWBS010000058.1 GCA_027037025.1 Desulfurococcales archaeon
CCATGGGCATCACCGCTCGTCTTCAGCAGTATGGCTGTAGTGTTCAAGGGTATGGTCAACGGCTTCGACCTCTCGATAATCACCTTAACCTTTCCCTCCTCATATTTAATCACGTAGGCAATGAGAATTCCTCTAGAGCCTACGACTACGTAGCTCCCGCTAAAGCCCTTGATGGGCACGGTCGTGATCCTAGTGTTTCCGTAGGTTATGGTCATAGTCGTTACGTAAGGAGTGTTGGTGAGAACTAGTCTAGAGATATTTATGACCACGTCGATGGTATCCACCTCCCTAGCCTCACCGTTCTGCTCGAGAAGCAACTCCATCCTCAAGCGTTTTCCATTCTCAGCTTTGAACATACCCTCGGAGAATAGGTACAGTACGAGTCTCTTAAGCGAGCAGTTGTTAGGAATCAGATTCCCAACGCTGATCCTAGAGACATTGCTTCTAGGCATCTCTATACGTAGAACCCCATCACCAACCGTCCGCGCAATTGTGCGGCTATGCCAACCAGGTGGGATCTCCTCGAAGTAAGTGTATGGTATGGAGCTAGAGCTGTATCGAGTAACGACTCTTGGCGGGTTAGCGATCAGCACTATCAGCCCCAGAGCGATTAGGACTAGCCCAGCAATGAATAGAACTCGGCTTGCATTCGTCAAGCCCGTCACCACGCCAAGCATTAACTTAACCGTTGAGAACCTCTATAGGCACCTCGAGCGCACTACCCGTTGGGTATGTCACGCGAAGCACGTATCTCCCCGGCTTCACCAGCACCAGGAGCAGCACTTGGTAGTAAACACCGTGCTTCTCCACCGAGAGCTCTAGCCTCGCCACTTTCCTCCCCTCTTCACCCAGTAGAACGATCTTGAACACCCTCTTCCCACCACCCGAGGAGCTGAACATCCATACCCAAGCCCTCACCCTCCCATAGCCATCTCTACCGGCCTTAACCACGGTCTTGTCGACGAGAAGTGCGTAGCTCCTCGTCGATCCCTTGGCAACGACCCAGCTCGAGGTCGATCCCAGGGGCTTGGTGCCCACGGGGATTATCTCAGCCCTAACCTCGCTACCCACCTTCTCTATAGCTAGGGTGAATCGGAAACTGCCTCTGCCCACGGCTCTCCACGAGAGCACCAGAGACACGTTGTACCTCCCCGGCTCTACCCTCAGCGGCGCATCGTAGCCAGGTATCACCATCTGAACCCTGTAGCAGGGCATGCCCTTCACCAGCAGGCACGGCATGCTGATTACGTACCTCCTGCTACCAGACTCGAGAATAGCCTTGCCACCGAGACAGAGCTTGACGTTCCCCACAACCTCGCGATCAAGGATGCGGAACAGTATGCTAGTCTCGTTCTCGATATCCACAACAGCAACATTGCGAAGAACCTTAGTACCTCTATCACTCGAAATATTGAGAACCGCGTCGATCAGCGCATAACCACGTTCACCAACGTTCACCACACCACGAATATTGAATACCGCGAGATAACGAGAAGCAATGATTCCACCAACGATAGCCGCTGAGACCAAGATTACGAGCACTACAATCAGAGAGATCTTCATGTTACACAACCTGCAGCAACACACTAGCGTATACAACATAATAAATACCTCGGGTACCCACTAGGGAAAGACAGTCAGAGCCCTTGATCGCGTAGAGCTAGTGACGCTAATGATCCTCAAAAAACTCTCAACACAACACACTCTGTATAGAATTACGAGACTTGGATCGTGCCTTACCCGGTCGAGATGTTTTAGCCGGGATGTCTATGTACTATCCGGAGGTGGATATGTCCGAGATCGTGAAGGTTGGTGTTAGGGTCAAGATATGCATTCCGAAGAAGTTGATGACCATGTTGAAGATAAGACCTGGGGATAGGGTTCGCATAACGGTTTTGGATGAGTATCGCTTACTGATTGAGAAGGAGCTCAGCGTAGAGGATGTGCTGAGCAACTACATTGCCGAGATCACGCCAGATGAAGCTGAGAAGATAAGTGAGGAGAAGCAGAAAGAGTTTGGATTGTATAGAAATTGCTTTCTCAAGAAACTCCATGCTTAGCAAGAGACTCGACCCGGTATTTATAAACATGTTTGCATAGATGAAGGCTTTCTCCCAACACATTCGTTAAGGAAATGATGTACACATGCAAAGCTTGGTCTTTAGAGAGTCATCGTGAACTAGCTACATGAAGCAGATGGATAATTCATGAAAAAGTTCATATCTACCAAAATCGTTTTTAATAGAGGGTGTTGGGATGAAGCTACATGTTATTGCATTAATAGCTATATCCATAGCCTCGTTAGCACTAGTTGGTTCGTATGTATATGTAGATGATATTCATCTACTATTCAATTCCTGGTTAGAGGGCAAGCCTACGGCCATGAACAAGCTTGTTGTACACGTACCATCTCCTCCAAACGCTTATAAATGCTTCGTTATAGTCAAGAGATTTCCTACACCCCTGGAACCTACTAAGAATGGTAGGTCGGAGTTGTTGTATAAGGGGGTGGTATCTCCAGGGAAAGTGGTTGTTGTGAAGCATATCTTCGATGCTGTTCCAGTTTCCTTCAAAGCTGTTAGTAATGAGCATCGTGTTCTCTACTACGAACCGAAGGAGTATTTCATAGGGATTCTATGCATTGATAAAGATAAGCACACCGTGTTCAGATTCGGCAAAATATATCAAGTGGTTCCCAGGAAGTTAATAAACGAGGTTGATATATGGCCTAGAGCAAAGGCATCGCTATTGTCCCTGGAAATGCCCAAGCTTAGTGGTATTGCTGAGGAATCCTCTAGCCCTGACTACGTTAGTGAGTGCACGTGGTACGATGTTGATGAGTGTATCGCATGGATAGCCTTCACCTACGTCAATAGCATACCCGGTATCAAGGCATCGTTTGGGATTCTCGGAGGCCCAATACCCTCAGCAGTGTATATCGAGGCTTTCTCAAGAACCTACACTGACGTGGAAGCCAGCATGGGAGAGATACCTCCCTTTGACTCGGCGGGGAAGAAGTTGGTGTCCTCGGATGTAACAGAGAAAACCGATTACGTATGTGATGGTCGTAGAGGTAAGGTACTGCTCGACGTGGTGTTTAGAGATGAGGAAGACT
>JALWBS010000059.1 GCA_027037025.1 Desulfurococcales archaeon
ATCAGAGATCGGGATCCATCATCATGCATCAGCTCACGGCTAGTTTCATCATTTAGCAGACGCGTTTACGTAGACACGCTCTATCACTACGTGACCCGGGCTAGCTATTACCAGCTCTAGCGATGCGTTCATGAAGCCTCCGCTCGATGAGTTGTAGTCCATCCATATGTACAGCGTGTTCTGGAGTGTGTAGTTCGATACCGTTACTGAGCTCGTCTGGTTCGAGATTACTGTGCAGTTCGTTACGTTTATGGGCGTGCTACTCTCGAGACCCGTAATGAGCTTTATCTGCGCTGACGAGTTAAAGCATTTCATGGATACGAGCCTTAAGCTTACGCTGAGCGTCGAGTTGTAGCTGTAGTTAGCCTTCACTATGTTTCCCGCGTAAACTTCGGAAGCTCTGAAGACTGTGAGGTTCACGTCATCGAAGAACAGAGTTGCGTTGTATGAGAGTAGCTGTTCGTACCAAACAACTCCGAGAAGGAGTGCGTACTCATGTCCGGGCAGTAGATAGGAAGTTAAGTTGATGCTTAGCGTACGCCACGAACTCGAAGATGATGGAAGAGCACTCAATCCCTGCGTCAAGCTTAAGCTACCTTGGTACACCGTCGTGGTGTTCCCTGTGCTCCAATCATGTATTCCAACAATCAGAACTGCGGGGTAGAGCAGTAGTATTTGCGAGTTCCAGAAGTAGTAAGCTAAGCTCAGCGATGCGTTTACCATATCGCTGGGAGTGGTGAAGTTTACGAACATTATCTGATAGCCGTAGACCGTTCCCGGCGATTGCGAGGGTATGTTAACGGCGACGAACCCGGTGTAGCCCCAGTCACTGTACCCCGAAGCATTCACCCATACCCAGTAGAGGATGTTATTGCTATCGTTCTCAACGTATCTCCAACCATCGACACCCACCTCGAACGTTCCATAAACGAGGTTCTCGCTCGTTTGCTCAGCCACAACGTAAACACCGATGATAGTTCTGTTCGGCGAAAGCAGGAATGCCTTGGTTAGGTTGAATAATGGAAGGACCGTGTCGAAGGGGGTGAAGCTATAGTAAGCGCTAATTCCAGCAGCGCTGTACACGTACGCCATTGCGAGGCTGGAACAGAATAGCATTGCAATCGATGAGGCCAGCAACAGCCTAGTTCTTCTCAACATGTCCTTCTTACCGTAGTCCTCGCTATCTAAGCAATGATGTGGGGCGGCAATAAGCGCTCTGTGTAACGAGTGAGCTCGGGCACCTTAAAATGCTGCGAGTGGAAGCGAATGATGTTCTAAAGCGAATAAAGTGGTGGAAGTGCAGCGAATGGGCTATCAGAATCAGCGAACGCTACGGGTACCTACCATACATGGTTTGCAGATACGAAGAGATGCTAGGACGCGAAGAAGCTCTTCAGCTGCTAGAGAGCTTCGAGAACTTCAAGCCCAGGATTACGATAAGGGTTAACGACCTCGTAATAGACCCGCGCGAGTTAATTAACAAGCTTGAGGATCTAGGCTTTCGTCTGAAGCGGCTCGAGTGGTGTAGCTACTGTTTAGAAATAGTTGAGCAACCTCCGTCGCCGAGCATAGGTGCTACGCATGAGTACCTTAAGGGGCTATACTTCGTGTACAGGGATCCCGCTCCCACGGTACCGCCTATAGTGCTAGACCCACGCCCAGGAGCTAAAGCCATTGATGTGTGTGCCGCGCCCGGGGGAAAGGCAACGCATGTGTTGCAGATAATGAGGGACGAGGGGCTTCTCGTAGCTAACGATAAGGCGAGGAGCCGCATACCCATCTTATTATCGCACTTTGTGAGAATGAGGCTGCGATCCTTCGTAATTACGTGGATGGATGCTAGAGAACTGCCTAAGTATCTAGGAGAGAGCTTCGACTACGTAGTAACCGATGTCCCATGCAGCGCGGAAGGAGGGATAATGTTCGATCCTACGCGAAAGACCAAAACCAAGCCAAACGATTTAGCGAAACTCGTTGCGCGTGAGATAGAGATTCTCGGAGCTGCAGTAGACCTAGCTAGACCCGGGGCACGCATAGTTTATTCGACTTGCAGCATCGCTCCCGAAGAGAACGAGTTCGTGGTTTCAAAAATCCTAGAAGCTTACGACGATCTGAAGATAGTTAAGCCCAAGCTCAATCTATGGGATTGGGGACTTGACTACGTTCCGAATCTAGAGCTCGAACCCGAAGTGAGGAACTGCATAAGGATCTGGCCGCATAGACACGGTATGCAAGGGTTCTTCGTGTGCCTCCTAGAGAAGTCCTAGGATGATAGCCTGTCTATTATCTCGATTATGGTTGATGGGAGCTGGTGTGGGAACGCAGCTACTGTCCTAGCTCCGTACCTCCTGAGCTTCTGTGCGAAGTTCTGCTCACGCTTAAGGATCTCGTACGTCTTTACCCGAAGCGCTAGGTAAGACCACCTAGGTAAACCCGAGATCTGGTACATTATGGTCATCGGTATAACTACGTAAACTACGTTTCCTAAGCTAGAGAGCTTCAAAACAGCGTTTCTAAGAGCATCGAAGTAACGATCTTCGCCACTCGAAGTGAATATGAACACGGCATTACGTTCCCTAGGCAGTTCAGCAACGAGAAACTTAACACTCTTATCGAGGAGCTCAGCCCTCTCATCGTCGTAGAGAGGCTCGGTGTCGAGCTCTACCGAGGCTAACGATTTGAGGATCTCTTCGAAAGCTCGACGCCCTCTCCACAGCCCAGAGAACGTTATGCCCTTCCTACTGTAGATCAGAACACCTTGCACATCGCCTCGAAGAGCTAGGTACCTCGAGATGGATGCAACGACCCGAAGTACGTGCTCGAGGGGTGTGTTCTTTCTAGGTCCGTAGAGCATAGCCGATGTTGCATCGACTAAGAAGATAACGCTTTGAAACGCTTCGCGCTCCATCTCCTTGACTATGAGCCTCCTCGAGGCGGCAAAGTGTTTCCAGTCAACTCTACGGAGATCGTCGCCCGGTCGGAACTCTCTAACGCTGTGGAACTCTATACCCATTCCCGGTTCTCTACTCCTAACAACTCCACTGCTTCGCGTTCTTACGAATAGCTTACGTATGTATGCCTCTGTTACTCGCGGTGTTATCA
>JALWBS010000060.1 GCA_027037025.1 Desulfurococcales archaeon
AGACCAGGCTAGACGACCGCCGCTGATCCAAACGGATTACTTCGTTGGGGTCTTTAAGCGTTGTTGTTAATCGGATGCACATTGTGAGCCACATTTATATTACGCGTCTTATCTAAGTGATGTGGGGGCGTGATTATGGTTCTGCTGGCCATGGTTTCGACGACGGTCAACGCCACGATTGGAAACATAATAAAGGTGATGATATCTAATCCTATTGCTGCAGTGTCGCTTATCATTCAGTTCCTGCTCGGATTTGGGCTTGGGTACGTTGCTGCGAAAACTCTGAAGTACATATTAGCGTTCGTAGGTATACTGGTTCTCGGAGCCTTTCTAAATGCGTGGAGCTTTGGTAAAACTCCTGAAGAGGCATTGAAGAACCTTGGGTTAGAGCTTGCGAAGCTAAAGGATTTCGCCATTAGGTTAGCATCAGCACTCGGCTTGCTGACGCTCGGCGTTACAACGATAGGCTTCATCGTTGGAGCTATAGTTGCGTGGTTAAAGAAGTGATCTACGTGTCCAGGTCTACGTGATGCGCTTTGTGCTTGGTTCGAGAAAGAAGACTTGTTTTATAGAGATATGAAGTCCTCTGGCTTTGGTGGTTCTGGTTTCAGTCCTTTCCTCTGCCTTATCTTCTTCACCAAGTCCCACAGCAACGTGTCGGGTACGGGAGCCCATCTACTGAATTCAGTGCCCCAGAAAGCACGTCCAGCGCTAGCGCTCCTAAGTTCGTTGGCTAGGTCGAAGCTCTCCGCTACTGGTATCTCAGCGATTATCTTCACTATGTTACCAACGAGGTGAACAACGTTTAGTATCCTACCTCTTCTCCTAGCGAGAACAGCCGTTATGTTACCCATGTAGTCGATCGGTACCTTGATCTCGAGCTTCTGCAGAGGTTCTAGCAGTGTCGGTCTAGAGCTCAGTATTGCTGCGTATATTGGGTTCCTCACAGCTGGGAATATCTGTGCTGGCCCTCGGTGAGCTGGATCCTCGTGTATGACGGCGTCGTGCAGCACCACCTTAAGGCCTCTGACGGGCTCCGCTGCCAAGGGTCCTTCCCTCATCGCTAATCTGAACCCTTGTATTATCGTGTCCTTAACCTCTCTAAGGTGCTGAACTCCCGTAGTCATGTCTACGAACACGTTTATGTTCTCATCGATGGCCCAGATCCTCTTCGCCTCGTCGTACTCCCACCCAGCTTCGTCCCTAAGTATCTTGGCCCTCTTGTACGGATCCATGTCCTCGGTTATCACCCCTCTCTGGATCAACTCTATGGTTTCTTGATTCAGCGGTTCTATGCTTATGTACAGCTTGTTGTGCTTGTTAGGAGACTTACCCTCGAAGATCTTACTCTTCTCTCTAGCAGTCTCTCTATACACAACTATGGGTGGCGTCGTCTCAACCTCTAACCCGAATCGCTCTTTGAGCAAAGTCAACACGATCTCCAGGTGTAGATGACCCATGCCGGAGATGAGGTACTCACCGGTTTCCTCATTTATCTTAACGATGATGTTCGGATCCTCGATGCTTATCTTCCTCAACGCATCGATTAGCTTAGTTAGATCCGTCGTCTTCTTAGGTTCGATGGCCATGGTCACGACGGGTTCCGCTATGTACCTAAGCCTCTCGAACGGCACCATCACATCCTTGTACTTCACATTAACCACAGTTTCTCCCGCTCGTGCAGCATCGAGACCAAGCACGGCTGCAACGTTTCCGGCTGGTATAGCGGGAACAACCTCTCTGTATGGACCCATGTATAGGCTTACCTGAAGCACCTTCTGGCTCTGCCTAGCGTTTATAAGGTATACCTCCTCACCGCTCCTCAACGTTCCTGAGAACACCCTTCCCGTCGCGACGAACCCTGCATGCGGATCCCACCTCATGTCACACACGAAGAATACCAGTGGCCCATTGGGATCAGCTTCCAGCATCGCTCTACCGATCTCGCTATTTATATCACCCTTCCATATCTTCGGAATCCTGTACCTCTGAGCTTCCCTCGGGTTAGGAACGAACTTCACGACCATGTCTAGCAGGGCTTCGTGTAGCGGTATCTTCCTCCGCAATTCCTCGAGTGCCTCCTTGTCCCCGCTCATGTACACCTCGATGATGTCGTCCATCTTAACGCCTTTCTTGACGCTCATCGGTATCGTTATCCCTATCCGATCCTTAGCTGAGCCAAAGGCTACCATACCCTGCTTAGGATCGAGCAACCACTTCTTCTTGAACTCCGGATCGGCGTAGGTCTCGATGAGCGAGTTTATCTCCTTTATTATCGATACAAATCGCTGCATTATCTCTTCCTTACTCATCTTCAACTCCTTGATCAACCTATCGATCTTGTTTATGTACAGTAGGGGCCTAACGCGCTCCTCTAATGCTTGTCGAAGAACGGTTTCGGTCTGAGTCATGACCCCCTCTACCGCGTCGACCACCACAATGGCGCCGTCCATCATCCTAAGGCTTCTAGTAACCTTACCGCTGAAGTCCACGTGCCCCGGGGTATCGACGAGGTTTATGACGTAGGGTCTCCCCTCGTACTCGTGGTAGAGGCTTATGTTAGCGGACTTGACCGTTATACCCCTCTTCTGCTCAACGTCGAGGTAGTCGAGCGCTAGTAGCTGCCCCGCTAACCTTGGTGATATGAGTCCCGCCGCAGCTAGTAGGCTATCCGTAGTCGTGGTCTTGCCGTGGTCTACGTGAGCTATGATACCTATGTTCCTTATCTGCTCGATGTTGTTCATTATCTTAAGCACTTGCTCAACGGTTTTAACGTACCTCATACTCTCCTTACCCTAGCCTCACGCTTCATCGAGAAACCTTATTAATTTTATTGAGTCCTATCGTCGTTCCCCTTTCGTAGGTACTCCATTATGCTCCTAGCCGACGGCTTCTTCTCTACATGTCCCTTGTAAACAGCGTGGAGAATCTGAATGATCTCGCTAGCCTTCTTCTCCCCCAGGCCCTCTATCCTAGCTAGTTCGGATAGGGAAGCGTTTGAGCAGAAGTTCCTTATGGATCCGTAGATTTCGAGTATCCGCCTAGCGATTTTAGGACCTACATGCGGAAAGCACTGCATTATGTATAACTGCCATTCCTCGACGCTTCCTATCCTAGGCTTCTTAACGTGGATTGACTTGAACCTATGCTCCTTGCCCTGCTCCCTCTTAGCTAAGATCAGTATCAGCTCCGCGGTTTCCGAAGGATCGCGTGTGAATAGCGTCGGCACTCCCATGTCTATCGACAACGCGATCTGTGCTCCGAGCACAGCCCTTCTATTAACGTTCATCATCTTCAACGCTCTGCCTAAACTCCCTTCGACGATCAGCACGGGTTTCTCAAACACTTCTAGCAACCTCTTCGCTTGATCGAAGAGCCTACCATCAACAAGTGATTTGAGGAAGTCCGTAGAGCTCTTCCTCTCCACTCCAACACGTTCAGAAACCACGTAGTCACCAACATCGAGAACCTTGAATATGACGGTGGCTCCCAACGCCATGAGTTTTCTGGGTACTTCCGAGCCGCGTTCTCTCTCATCTACGTATATCACAACCATTGGCTACACCTGTACCCTCTCCTCAGCGAATACCCTTATCTTGGAACCGAAGCGCATACGCAGCACCTGACCTAGTGCTTTCGCAACCTCGTCCACATCCCTCCTCATCACCACGACTGCGCCTGCAACGCGGTGACCTCCTCCACCACCTCCGAATTTTTCTATCAAAGGCTTCAGGAAGTCATTGTAAACATCGATACCCGCTCTCTCAACGCTATCGCTCTTCGCTCTGAAAACTATGCGCACAGCCTTCAGAGCATCATCTTCTGTGAGGACCATCGCCACGTCGTAGCCTATAGACAGCAATAGGTTGGCGCAATGCGATTCGAAGGCTCCGACTTCGGATAAGGCTATCAACAGCTCGGGGCTCTCTACGCGGAAACCCACGTGTCTAAGAATGCACTTTATCTTCGCGATCCTAGATCCTCGCTGTAGATCCGTCCGGGGGGTCGATAGCTTAAGAGCTTCGTTGTAATCCGCGCTCTTCTCAAGTAGTTCCGCAGCTATCCTAAACGTTGTGGGATTCGATCGTAGGAATCTACGGGTGTCCGATAGTATTCCGGCAAGCAGCAGCGTCGCAAGTTCATGCGGTATCTCGATACCAAGCGCTTTAACGAGTTTGAAAGCTAGCTCGGATGACGACGACGATTCCGGCGATACTATGGCTAGAACTAAGTTTTCGAGCTCTTCTCGTTCGGCGTGGTGATCCACGACCGCTAACGCTGAGCAGTTATCGATCAAAACCGCTAGGTTCTTTAACTGAACGCGGGTCGCCGTATCGACAAGTACGCACACATCGATAGAGCTAGCCATAGGAACGGTGTTCTTTCTATACACCTCGATGGTTACGCCAAGCGCTTCACTACATATCTTAGCACAGTCCCTTGCATCCACAGATATCCCCTCGGGTATCAACACCTTCACGTCCTCTACACCCAGGTTCTTGACGGCGTAAGCCACGGCGCAGGATGCGGCAACAGCATCCACATCCGCATTACTGTGTGTAAGCACCCTCACTACCCTGCTTCGACGTAGGAGCTCTACGAAGTTCTTTAGCTTTACTCCTGACATAGGCAGCAGCCTTATCCAGCCCCCTCTTCAAAGCCCTATCGATCACACTCTCTAAAGATATGTATGGGGGTACGTGAGAGTCCACAGCTAGATCCAGCACAACATTCAGCTTGTCATCGATGTACACATCGACCATGAGCAAGTACTTGATTACCCTAGGACCAAGGGTCTCATCGAGAGCCTTCCTAACCTCTTCCTCTGCGATACGGGCTATCTCCTCCAAAAACCCCTCATCAACAGCTGAGAGGTCCAGACCTATCTCCTCGACCTCTACCCCACGCTCCCTTCGAATCCTCACGCTAACCCCCAGCTCCTCCTGCCCCGCTCAGTGATCGCTGGATCTTAGTTTGCAACTCGCTTATCTGCTGCCTTAACAACGACTCTTGCTTCTCCAATGTTTTCAACCTGAGCTCTATCAGCTCCTTGCGTTCGCTAAGTTCTTTCTCAGCATCGCTCTTCTTGACCTTGACTAGGAGATGCCCCGCAACACGAAACACTTCACCGTCTTCAGGAACATCCTTCAGCACCTCCAGAGCCCTTGAGACCTCGCGAAGCTCTTGCTCTAACACGTTCTTCTCCGTCACTACCTGATTGAGCTGCGCCTGTAACTGCTGTAGCTTAACAATCTGCTGCTGAACCTCGGGAGGGAGACGCTCCGCCATTCTTCCCTACCTCGATCGCTATTAGCAGTACTTCAAGGCAATATATGTTTATGTATTTAGAAGCTCGATCGTCCTCAATGCGGAGCTTGATAGGTATAGAAGCGAGTTTACAACAGCCCGAAGATGACTTAGGGTATCCACCGTCAACAGTATCTCGATGCAATTACCTCTCTTCGCAACACTCATACGTATCCTACCTATGTTCGCCGGACTCTTAGCTTCCGCAATCAAGCTTCTATACAACGACTCTACCTCGCGAAGTTCTTCACCTTCGGAGCATATAGCTATGACTGCGCTATGGGGTAGAGCTTCGCCTTCCATACTCTCAACACGGGCCCAACTACGTTGAGGCGCTGTATCCGAAAAGCTATCTCGATGTAACCGCTCTTTATCTCGATACGCAGCTCAACATCGTCGGCAGCAACCCAGTCCCGTATCTCGACGTGGAACCCCCTCACAAGACACTCGACAACCTCTAGCGGCATTCCTTCTTCTACGGCTACCTGTCTCCTCAGCACCAACGCTCTGGGTCTACATGGAGGTCTTTGAGAACCGCACTCCTTAATGAGTTTGAACCCCTTGAGGGTGAGAGTGCATAGCTTACGGTATTCGCCAGGACCGAGAACTTCGTAGAAATCAACGAACTTAGGATTACCCTTCCAATTACGTAGAACCACGATCCTATCTGCACCAACATCGAAAGCTTCGAGAGCTAACTTCTCCAGAGTTGCGTGACCCCGAACTATTCTAACGGCGTTCGGGATTACGGATGCCAAATCCTTCAGTAAGCTCCTAGTCCTAGTCGTGGGTCTCCTAGACGTTGTGATGAATACCTTTCCCAAGGTCACCCTCGTCTCTCAGACCACGGAGTGTACGCGGCTCCAGCCCATATGGTTCCGCACTTAGGACACTGCCATATGCCTACCGAAATCCGCTTAAACTTTGTTAAAGCTCCGCAGTAGGGACATCTGTACTCAGCGTACCTCTTCTCCATAACCTCTTTCCACTTCTTTCTGAGAGTAGAGCCGTACCTAGCCCCGAAACGACCGGCTATTCCAACAACCTCGGTTCTACCCATGGCCGTACCCTCACAGATACATGTATAGAGGGGGTTAAGACTGTACAGCTTTCCTCAGCGTTTCAATGAGCTTGGGTGCTACGTTCATGGCTATTCCAACGGCGCTCTTAACCTCGTCTTCGGTGAAGTATCCCATACCCATCTTCTGCATACCAACGATTAAACCATCCTCGCTAATCGAGACCGCAAGCTTAGCGTTAGCAATCGCCTCTTCCTCAAGGTTCGGATCCACTATGAGGTACCTACCTATCTTAGCTATCGTAACCGTGCACACAAGCTTGTTTATAGGCAACCTATCTTCTCTAACACTTCTATTTACCTTAACGTCTCCCGTATTTGGATCCACCGAAACTATCCTAGGTATTCTCGCAGAGGCCAGCGCTGCCATGGCTGCCAACATCGACGCGTCTAGCAGATTACCATCGTGATCCATAACGTATATATCTAACCAAACGATCCACACCCTCTTCCCAGGGATAATGCATAGCTTGTCGAGAGCTATCACCTTGGGTTCACGCAACGAACGATCCACTACCCGTGCAAGCTCAATTGCATTCTCGTCCGGTGGTCCTGGTTCGAAAGTGGGCGATGCTGCTGGTAGAAACTCTGCATTAACTATCAGCACCCCCTCGTTCGGAGTATCTGCGTAGGGCTGACCTATCTCCAGCTTAACGCCCGCTATAACCTGGGTAGAGCCGACGCTGACTAGAGCTGAGCCTTCGGCGTTAGGTATGACATTAGTTTTCACGGTTATCGGTCGGTAGCTGTATACTGATCGTTTGTCTATCCTCTGCCCCTTGGACAGAACGTTCAGTATGGCGTTGTACTTAAGCTTGGGTACGACTGGCTGTTCCGGGGTTATCGACATGGTTACACCTCCTCAGTCGTTGAAACGTACTTCCTTCTTAACGCCTCTTTTTGAAGCTCGTATATCTTCCTAATGCCTCTAAGAGCAAGTGCTAGCGCTTGTGAAAACTCGTCTCTAGACAAGACCCCGTTGAGCTGTAGGAGCGTTATCCTACCAACTCCGGGCATTGCTGCTACGGGCATATCCGCTTCCCCGTACATGTCCTCCACCTTATTTATGTCTAGAACTATGACGCCATCAACCTTGCCAACCGCTACACCAGCTACTAAGTCTCTCATAGGGATCCCGGCATCAGCTAGAGCAAGGGCTGCCGCGGTTATCCCCGTTGTTCTGGTACCTCCATCCGCGTTCAGAACCTCTATGAATATGTCTATAGCTGTCCGCGGAAATAGCTCCGACATAATCGCAGGTTCTAGAGCTTCCCTTATAACCTTAGACAACTCTATCTCTCTCCTGCTCGGTGCGGGACTCTTCCTCTCCTCGGTTGAGAACGAGAGCATTCTATACCTACACCTAATAACAGCCCTATCAACCATGGCCACGTGCTTAGGCATAACCTCCCTCGGTCCGTACACCGCCGCTAGAACCCTAGTGTTTCCAAAGGAAACTATGGCAGAGCCATCAGCATTCTTTAAGACGCCGACCTCCATTTCGATGGGTCTGAGCTCATCCGGTGCCCTACCATCGATTCTCCTGCCGTTCACTATGAGCTGAGGCCTCTCTTTATCCAAGCCCACGGCTCATCAACCCCCTCTTTATCTTCTCCTCGATTATAAACTCACGAACTCTCTCCGTGAGACCGGGTGTATGCGCCTCAGCCTCTATCTTCTTTATCGCTAAGATGGCGACAGCCTCCACCTCCGGATTTGGGCACTTGAGCAGTATCCTACCATTGTTGCCAACGACAATCGTGCAGCCGGTGAGCTCTTGAAGCATGTTTATCATCGATCTCCTCCTACCTATAACCCTAGGAACTCTAGAAGGTTCGATCTCTATCAGCGATCCTTCAACGACTTTTCCAAGACCTTTGTCTTGAACTGTTAGTATAGGATCGCGAGTTCTGTCGAACTGAGCAACCTTTGCTATAACCACGTCTCCTACATCGAGGTACCTTCTGAGATCCTCCACCGCTGGGTTAAAGGGTCTTCCTAGGTAGTCCGCAGCGTTTAGAACTCCGGGGAAGGGAGCTCTTATGTCGATGAACCACGCCGTGAGCCCTGCATCGGCTACTATCCCTATGACGAGGTCGCCAGGCCGAGGTATGTACCTACCTTTCAACGGTATCAAACTCACCTTGACTTTCTCTCCCGACTCTTCGATGTTTAGCAATCCCATCACGTTAGCCACAACCCTCCCATCTTCAAGCTTTGTTACGTAGCTAGGAGTCTCTATCTCAACGTCTCCTTGCGCAATTACATCTCCGGGAACTACAACGTCCCTACTTTGGAAGTAGAGTATGGGCTTCGACTTAGACAACGTTGAGCACCTTAACCACAACGTTTCCTCTGGTGAGCTCGTTCAGCTTATCTATGACCTCACTCTGCATACCTGCTGGTATCTCGAGTTCGACGATCAGCGATCCGTCAGCTAACCAGTTACTCTTCTTCACTTCACCCATCTTAGACAACTGGGAAGCGACCCTCCCTGCGTATTTCGCTGGTACGTGTATCTGCAGAACTGCCTTCGCCAATCTTATGGGCAGTATCCGCGATATTGCCCTTACTATGTGTGGTACCTGCTCCTCAACACTTTTGTAAAGATCTATCGCGACCCTAGCTTCCTCCAACGCTTTCTCTATCCTAGAAGGAGGAATGGGGGTCTTAGTTCTAGGGTCGATGGCTGACTTCGCTATGTAATTAACGATCTGCTTCTTCTTCATCTCGAGAAGCATCCTCCTCTGCTCCGATGTTAGCTGCAGTTCCCCTTTCCTAAGTATTTCCTCCGCAACCTTGTATACATCGTCTGTTCCAAAGATCTCCTTAAGCTCTTCCGGAGAGGCTTTCAATCCCTTTCTGACATCCTTGTACACGTAGTCCCCTACTAGAACCTTGTCTATCGGTATCTCCTCACCCTCCCTGAATCTGAAGGCCAGCTCCGGATTCACTAAGATCTCAAAGTGTTTCCCTCTTATGGTTATCCTAGCAACAACGTACTCCCGCCCTTTCCTCATGTTGTGACCCCCGCTTTCTCTAAGTACCTATGGGTTTCCTCCACGCTCATCTTCTTGAATACCTTCTCGTCTGCTCTGATATAACCAAGCTCAACTCTCTCAACGTTCAGAGGTTCCTCTAGTGCTGCGCGCAATGCCCTTAATCCTAGCACTACGAGATCTTCTACCGTCATATCCTTTCTGTAGTGCTTCTCTATGTATCCAATTACGGTCTGCTCCCCCGATCCTGCAGCGACTGCGTAGTACTTGAAGTAGAGACCGCTGGGCTCGGTTCTATAAAGCTCTATTCCTCTCTTACCTACGCCTGCCACTATCAACGACACTCCAAAGGGTCTAACACCTCCCTGCTGAGTGTATGCTTGCTTAATGTCGCAGATGTACTTAACCAGTAGCTCGACGTCTATGGCCTCGTCGTAAACGAGCCTATGTCTCACCGCTATAAGCCTAGCGTAGTCTATCAAGACCCTACCATCGTGTCCCAGACCCGAGAACGTCGCCCCTATGTGGGTATCTATCACGAAGACCTTCTCTAGGTTCAGAACGTCGTGGAGCGGTGCCACCTTCCTCCTTTCAGCCACTATCACTGCTCCATTGTCTGAGGCCAGCCCCATGGAGGTCCACCCTCGTCGTACTGCTTCAGCAGCGTACTCCACCTGGTAGAGCTTACCATCGGGAGAGAATATCGTCAGCGCTCTATCGTAACCCATCGCAGCAGGTAGGAAGGCCACGTCTTCGCACCCCATGAGCTACAGCTGTTCGCACCAAATTTAAATGGATATTGAGCTCAGTGGGTAGTCCCTACAATCACCGTTCAGCACGCAGCCGTGGGATTCATCATTGCTGTTCCAGCAGCACTGGTTCAGTATTCGCCTACCTCCCAACCTTTAAAACCACGTTCTTCCCCTTCTTCTATGGAGGTGCCCGAATCTTATGGTGTCAGCTCGGGACCTGCTCGAAAGTGTCATTAGGCGCATGTCCGTGTTCAAGAACAAGGATGCGCTGTACCCAGAGTACGTACCGGATCGCTTACCTCATAGAGAAGAGCAGCTCAAACAGCTTGCAGAGATCTTCCGAGTGATGATAACCGCTCCTGGAACGGCGAGCGCTAGAGCAATGCTCGTAGGAGGCGTAGGTGTTGGGAAGACCGTGACAGCGCGTGTCTTCGGCAACGTGCTAAGCAACTTAGCTAGAGAGCAAGGAATAGAGCTTAGGTACATACACATAAACTGTCATAGGGATCGAACACTGTACGAGGTAGTGGCGGAGATGGTTAGGCAGGTTGGTGCCCCCATACCTCTCCGAGGGCTTTCTCCCAGAGAAATGATGCTAGCCTTAATGAACTACATGGAGCGCCACAACCTGTACGCGCTGGTCACGCTAGACGAATTCGATTACTTTGTGAGCGTTGCTGGGAACGACGCTGTGTACTTCATCGTTAGACTCTACGACGAGTACCCTGATGCTAAGAAGAGGATGAGCTTCGTTTTCATAGCACGGAACCTATCCTCTCTAGACTACCTAGACCCGGCTACAATGAGCTACATCCTCAAGCACGTCATAAAGTTCGAGCCTTACCGATCCAGCGAGCTCTTCGACATCCTAGCGGATAGGAGAGACAGAGCTTTTCACGAAGGTACGGTGGATGATGATGTGCTTCAGTACATAGCCGATACCGAGGGCGTAGACAAAGGTGGTGAAGGTAACGCCAGAGCAGCGATAGAGACCCTGCTACTAGCAGGAGAGGCAGCGGACTACGAGCACAGCCATCGAGTGACTATTGAGCACGTTAGGAAGGCGCTAAGCCATGTACATCATGACATTGTTAGGATAGCCGATGCGCTACCCTACCTCCAGCTTCACGAGCTACTCCTTCTCAAGGCTATAGTTAGGGTGCTTCGACGAAAGAACGAGCCTTACGCAAGAATAGGAGAAGTAGAAGACGAGTACCGCAACCTATGCCCGCTCTACGGCGAGGAGCCGAGGAAACACACGCAGGTCTACGAATACGTGAACAACCTGAAGAAGATGGGTATCATAGAAGCACGCGTTTCAGGGAAAGGGTTTAGAGGTAGATCGACACTGATATCAGTCATCGCACCTCTCGATGCGTTAGAGAAGCAGGTGGATGCACTGATCGAAAAACGCTTATCGAGGATTCGGTAACTCTATATAAACACGCTGAATATGTGGGTGCGTTATGAATCAATGGCTCTGCCCAGAATCGAGTACTTCCAACGAAGAGAGCGAGCTCATACCGGTACTGAGCAAGAAATGTGTTTGGAACATAGTGAGAGTTCTGCTACGCAGTCGAAGCAACATCGTGAACATAACTGCCTTGGTTAACGCTCTACGTGCTAACTACGACTACGTGGCTAAGTGCTTGAGAATCATGGAGAAATACGGGATGATCGAGACCGCTAAGATTGGTAGGCTTAGGCTCGTGAAGCTCAATACGGATAACGACATCGTGGCTAAAATGATCGAATTGCTTAGCAATGATAAGAGTGTTAGCTCTTCTTCTTTGTGAACGAGAGCAACGATGTTGATGTTCCAACCTCCTTCTTCCTTCTACTTCTCCCACTTCCTCTACCCGTAGATTTTGTGGATTCCGTTGTTTCTCGAGCTACGGTAGTCATGGTTCTAGCCATGGCTTCTTCCATAGCTTCTCTCTGCATCATCTCCTTGTACTTCCTGTAGTACGCAAGGACTTCGTCCTTCATCGGTCCCGCTAGGTACTCAACCATTTTCTCGCTCATTCCCAAGCCTATGGCTAGACGAGCAGCGTAATCGGGATTGGATCTGAATATGACCATTAGTATCGGCATAACCTCGCTCTTTGCTGTAGCCATCGAGATGTGTTCGTGAGTTGCTATGAGCTTCGCTATGTCGTCCCTGAGAGCCCTAACATCCTTAGTCCTTGACAACATCACCAACCTTTGAGGAAATGAGTATCTGACCCACCTATACTTATCCTTGGGATTGTTTCGAGCAGCCAATGCTACTCCCGCAGTCATGAGGTCTATAGCGTATGCTAGAAGACCCCAGTCACCTGTCTTCACTATCCTACCGAGGTACACGTCCGCTTTGCTCAGAGCTTCGAAGGCTCTAGCTCTATCTTCGGGATCCGTGTATTGATTAGGTATGTTCTCGAGGAGCCACAGCTTTGCTTGATCGTAATCCAGCTGGCTCTGCGACAGCGCCATCTTGGCTTGCCATGCGTAACGAGCCGAAAAGATGTTCCTCAGCGTTTCGAAGGGGTCGTGCTCCCTATCCCTAGGCTTAACGAGTTCCTTAACTAGGGATAGCGTGACCTTTCCGTATCCTTCACCAACGGCTTGCAGATCGTTTATCGCTGATCTTAGATCGCCTTCCGATCTCTCGGCTATGTACTTCAAAGCCTCTTCCTCGCAGTACAGACCTTCCTTCCTACATATCGTAGAAAGGACTTTAACAACGTCGTACTTGGATAACCGCTTGAACTGTATCATTTCGGAAACCTCCCTCAAAGGTCTCAGCTTCTGATCCCATGGATCGTTCGCCGTCATCACGATCGGTGAAGGACTCAACTTTATCAAGTGGAGTATCGCTTCTAGACCCCCAGCATCTTCGCGTCCTGCGATACCATCAACTTCATCGAGTAGAATTAACTTCTTCTTCGCACCAAACAAGCTGTTGCTCATCGCTGCGCGAGCCGCTATCCTCTCTATATCGCTTTTCCTCCTGAAGTCACTCGCGTTCATCTCTATGATTTCGTATCCGAACTCGTGCGCAGCAGCCTCAACGAGACTCGTCTTACCGCATCCCGGAGGACCGTACAACAACGCTGCTCTCTTCGGCACGTTTGGCCACTTCCTAAGCCACTCAACGAACTTGGCCTTAGCATCCTCTTGATTTACAACCTCGGCTATCCTCTTAGGTCTGTACTTGATCACCCATGGAATCCTCTTATCTACTCCTTCAGACAAACTGCTCGCCTCTAACACTATTCGCTAAAGACGTAATATCGGTATGCAGCTCCACAGAGCTACGCCCGGAACCCAGCCTTCTTTCCCAACAACGCCATCTTCGCTAATAGCGCTGTAAGCTGTATCTCATCGTCGGCACCCTCAACAATCCTAAACTCCGTTTCACCTATGTAGTCGGCCAACTCGACCCTAACCTCTTCAGGTAGCTTCAGATCTGCAGAGAACACTTCTCTGTGCATCTGCTTTAATACATCCACACCGCTAATCCCGTAGTTGACCATCAGCGTTCTCAGCTTATCTCGAGCCTCAGTAAACTTTCCGGAAAGCGCTAAGTAAACGATTTCACGAATTTCCTTGGGATGCGCTAAACCAACAACCTTGTAAACGTGGGCAACCGTTACCTCTCCCAACGCTGCCGCCGCTTGAAGAATGTTTATAGCCTTCCTCATATCTCCGGAACTTATCTCGTAGATAACGTCTAGAGCGTCATCGTGGCAAACAACGTTCTCTTGCTGACATATCCACTTCAACCTCGACACAACATCTTCTTTCTTAAGCGGTGTGAACCTAAAGACGGCACATCTAGACTGTATGGGTTCTATGATCTTGCTGGGGTAGTTCGCTATCAATATGAATCTCGTAGTTTCGACATACATCTCCATCAATCTCCTCAGCGCTTGCTGTGCATCAGCGGTCATGTTATCCGCTTCATCGAGTAGCACGATCTTGAACGGCACATCCCCTGGAAGCTTACTGCGTGCAAACTCCTTGACTTTAGTCCTTATCACAGCTATACCTCTCTCATCGCTAGCGTTGAGCTCGAGAACGTACTTCCTCCAATCCTCACCGTACAGATCGTGTGCTAAGGCTAGAGCCGTAGTCGTCTTCCCTGTACCCGGGGGACCCGCAAAGAGTAAGTGCGGCATGTTCTTCTCTTCAACAAACTTCATCAACCTCTTAACTATCTCTTCCTGATTAACCAATTCCTTCAAAGATCTTGGTCTATACTTTTCGGCCCATAGAAGCTCAGCAAACTTCTCGGAAGCACTCATTTCCACTCCCTTCACAACAATATCCTCTTCGGGATCCTAATAACGCTATAGATATATCACACAGTTTCGAGCAACCCTCTATTACTAAAAGCGCTAGGAAACTTACATATCTTGGGATGGCGCAGCAGTATGCCTAGGGCGCTGGAGTTGCTAGAGCTAGAGCTTCTGAAGTTAGCGTTCGAGCTTAGGAGCATCAGGATCGCGGTGATTGGCGACGTTGGGGATCTGCCATTCATCGAAGTTCCGCTGAAACGAGGCATAGAGATCTCTATCCCTAGATGGTTAGCAAAGATCCTTCTATCAAGAGGCTTGGCTACGCACGTTGAAGAGGGGTCTGTTAGGAGACACATATCAAAGGTGATGTTTGCGCACAGCGTATCCCAAACGAAGAGCCTTCCGCAACTCGAAGACTTCTTCTATCTCTCATCGAACGAGGAACTTAGGAGAGAGATGGAGGAAGCGCAGAGAAACCTCGATTTCGAAGCAATTAAAGGTTTAAGTAAGGCGTTGAAGCATTACAACGCGATAGCATCCAAGCGTTTGAGTGCAATACTAAGAGCGTTGTCCCTAGAGGGGTACTCATCTATAGAGCGTTCGCTATCGATAGAGGAGAAAGTTCTTGCTAACTCGATAACGCGAATGTTGGAGTCTTGGAAAAAGACCTTCTTATCCATCGAGCTCGGTGAAGAGAGATGAGCATCGGCGAAGAGGTTGTTCACGAAGAAGAGATTCTGAGAGAAGTTGCGGAGGAATTCGTGCGAGATAGGTGCATGGATAAGATTAAGCAGATGATTCTGAGGAACGATAATAGCGTTGAGATAGACTTTAACGAGCTCTTGGACTTCTCAACAGAGTTAGCCACGTTCATAGTCAATAACCCTGAAAGAGCGATAGCAACGATATCAGAGATCATAAAATCCATCGTGTCCGAGGTCGATGAAGAGTATAGCCAGAGATTTCGGAGATTCATCCCGAGATTTAGAAACCTTCCTACAACAAGGCTTAGGGAGCTAAGGAGCGAACACATCGGCAAGCTCATAGCGTTAGAAGGGATCATAGTTAGAGCTACGCCCCCCAAACAGAAGATCGTTAAAGCGGTCTTCGTGCATGAGCCCTGCGGTTACGAATTCGAAATGGAGATTGAAGGAGATACAATAGATAAACCAGTGATATGCCCTAACTGTGGAAAGTCCTCTGGGTTTAGACTCAAACTAGAGTCATGTGTTTACGAGGATTTCCAGAGATTGGTTCTTCAAGAACGGCCCGAGGACGTGCCAGCGGGTCAGATTCCACGATCAATAGAGGTGGACGTAAGAGGTTCTCTCGTAGACGTAGCTAGGCCTGGAGATAGGGTAACAGTGGTAGGCATTCTGAAGCTTAGAAGACCTAGTTCCGTTAGGAAGTACCCATCGATATACGATGCTTACATAGATGCTAACAACATAGTCGTGTCTCAGAGAGTTCTGGAGGAGATTGAGATCTCGGAAGATGATGAGAGGAAGATTAGGGAGCTCTCTAAGGATCCGCTTATACGTAGAAAGATCGTGGCCTCCATAGCTCCTGGAATATACGGTATGTGGGATATCAAGGAGGCTATAGCGCTGCTGCTCTTCGGTGGGGTTCCTAAGATGCTGCCTGATGGTACCAGAATCCGCGGAGACATACATGTTCTTATAATAGGCGATCCTGGGACCGCTAAGTCGCAACTACTTCAATACGTAGCCAAGATAGCGCCGCGTGCTGTATATACGACGGGGAAGGGATCGACAGCTGCTGGTTTAACGGCTGCCGTGGTCAAGGATAAGAGTGGAGAGTACTACCTAGAGGCAGGAGCTCTGGTACTAGCAGATGGCGGTGTTGCATGCATAGACGAGATAGATAAGATGGATGATAAGGATAGGGTGGCCATACACGAAGCCATGGAGCAGCAGACCGTCTCCATAGCGAAAGCGGGAATCGTTGCGAGACTCAACGCCAGGGCATCAGTGCTGGCAGCTGGGAACCCAAAGTACGGTAGATACCTACCCAACAGATCGCTAGCTGATAACGTCAACCTTCCCCCTACCATACTATCTAGATTCGATTTGATATTCGTGATCAGAGATACGCCTAGTCCAGAGAGGGATAGAATGTTAGCTCGCTACATAACCGTGGTTCACGGTGAGCCGAGCGATGTTAGACCCTTCATACCCACAGACCTTCTCCGCAAATACATAGCATATGCTCGAAAGAACGTGAGACCTAGGTTAACTGAGGAAGCCAAGAAACTCATTGAAGATTTCTTCGTTGAAATGCGTCGCAAGAGCCTTGAGAACCCAGAAGCGCCGATAGCGATAACAGCTAGGCAATTGGAAGCATTGATAAGGTTAGCCGAAGCACACGCTAAAATGGCTTTGAAGAGCGAGGTTACAGCAGAAGATGCGGCTGAAGCTATAAGGCTTATGAAGAGCATGCTTGAAAGCGTCGGCATAGATGTTGAGAGCGGGGAGGTCGACGTCGATGTTATTATGACGGGCAAACCCAAATCAACGAGAGAAAAGTACCTAGTCCTCGAAGACATAATAAAGGAGTTGGCGAAGGAAGAAGGTTGTGCAAAGATAAGAGATATCGTATCAAAGGCTAAGCAACGGGGACTCGAAGAGAAATTCGTAGAGGAAGCCCTTAGGAAGATGCGGAAGGAGGGCTTGATATACGAAAGAGGACCCGCATGCTACGCCCCTGTTCCCTAACCTTTGATCAGCTTCGACATTCACACAGCTTTTATACCTCTCGAAGTATGCGCTCTACGGTGTAGAGCATGGCTAGAACCTGCGAGAAATACGTGATCATTGTCGGGGATAAAGAGATTGAGATCGACGACAACGTCGTTAAGATACTTAATGAGTACGTTAGAACAGAGATGAGCTTGGAAAAACTCGCTGAGAAACTCGGGTTGGATAGTTGGATCGAAGCCTATGAGTTTGTTAAGAAAGTCCCTTCTTGGATCATGTGGGTACCTCCAACGCTATGGAGAAAGGAAATGGATAAGTGTAGAGAAGCAGAAGAGATCAGAGTCGTAAAGATATAACTCGTAACTAACTACGCGATCGAATGACTAAAGAAGTTTATAAGCTGATTCACAACACCTACCGATTCTTGGTGGGGCCGTCGTCTAGCCTGGCTAGGATGCCAGCCTGGGGAAGAACCCCGATCCGGAGCGCTGGTGGTCCCGGGTTCAAATCCCGGCGGCCCCACCAATCAAGAGGTTTATAAGTAAGTGGTTGGTATTACCAAAGAGTTTTTGCTTTGTTTATGCTTAATCACCGAGGATTGTAGGAATTACATCTTCCTTTCTTCGAGGGGCAATGGGTTTCGAGAACCTCAGTGGTACGACTAGGGGTACTCGATATCTACTCAAGATCGCTTATGGTAGTAACGGGCTCTGCGCAATGCCCGTGGTGTACGTATGTTCGCGTTGTGGTGCCGTGGTCTATAGATTCGAGCGAGCTGGACAGGATTACTATGGAATACCTACTCCATCGGAATTATCTGCGAGGGTTGGAGGCTTTTGCCCTAAATGCGGTAAACCTATATCAACCAGGGTCGATCTATCCAATGTCTCTGTTAAACCTAAGTGAATTCTCGATGCATGGCTCGAGAAGGTGATAGAAGAAGTTTTTCTTTGTAGAGCTATGTATCCAGGTAAGTACATCCATAGGAACTTTCTTCAGGTGCTCCGGCTCTTTGCACAGGTTCACGATCTCGAGAGGCTTAACGAACTCCAACTCAATAGCCCTGACATGTTTCTGTATAACGTCTTCCACGTTGAGAGCCTTTATGCAGAGAAGCCTGTTCTCAGTATCAATCCACGGGGGGACTTCTGCGCGTATGTTCTTCTTTATGAACTTTACGGCGTTCGCGAGCTCCGTTGCAGGAGGACCTTCGTGTAGATGCTTTTTCACTGAGCCTAGGTATACCTCTACGAATGTGTATGCACGTAGTGAGTCTGAGTCTAGATAGCTATCGATGCTCAGCACCCTTAACCTAGAGCTTCTCAATACATTGACTATAGCGCGTTCGAACCTTCTAAGCTGTCCCCACACAACATCCTCAGAAACCCTTAGCACACGATGAACAACTAAGAACATTCCTCTTAACGATTCGAAGCATTCCCTCTTTACTTCGCTAACTACCTCATCCAACCTCTTCTCATCGAGAACAACGTTTGGTCTGAGAAAGAACCTCGTTGATGGACACTCGAGGAAAAGCTTAGCGCAGAGTCTGAACAGCGATAGAGATCGTATGCTCACGGATGCTGCAGCATTCCTTCTAGGATCAACAGGGTCCACCACGACGAGAGGTGCACCTCGGAATCTCTTTAAACAATCACGTTCGCTACTGTAGTACCCCTCTATATCGATACAGGTCTTGTACGGTCTCCAGTTCTCGGATTCTCTTAGTACGCTTAGAAAAGAGCCGTATCGCACAATGAGGAGCTCAGCTAAGTAACCCGAGAAGCCACGAACCCTAACCTCAGCACCGTAGACGCCTACACCCTTCATAAAAGCCTTGAGAAGCCTAACTTCGTCCTTCTCCTTTTCACTAAGCTTCGAAGTTATGTAGGCAGTGTGAAACGGAGTTCTATCAACGGCTGTGATTATCTCTCGCGGATCGCTAACGTAGTAAGCGGGAACAACATCTATCTCAACGTTGCCTACGACCACCGTCACATATGGATGCGTTGCATACTTGATAACCGTTCTAAATCCCCTTGCCTCTAAACACCTCTTAATCGAGGGAACGAACTTAAGCTCAAGCTCTTCAGGTTTAACCCCTTTGTCAAATAGTACAAATAGATCTATATCAACATCGTTTCTAAGAAAGGTATCTTTAGCAAAGGATCCCTGCGCACTCACCTCTAAATAAGGTAAACCCTCTTCCTCCAAGCACCATCTAACGCTCTTCGATACGAGATCCGATAATACGCTGAGGTACTGATAATCTTCCAACCTAGGTTTGATGAAGTTAAGTACTTCCTCCAATACTTTCCTCAGCGCATCCATAAGCTGCCCACTCTAACCTAGCTCAACAACGAATAAGTCTCGGTATATCGGGCCCCGTGGAGTTAAGGTGCTCTGCTTCAGTTTAAGCTTTGTAACGGGGCTAACTCCAAAGTCGTAGTCGATGTACTCGCTAAGCACCTTAATGAGCTTATCTACATTACGACCGCTTCTTACACGAGCTAACGTTATGTGTGGTGAGAATTCGTGCTGATCCCTATGAACATCGTATAGTCTCTCCTTAGCTATTCCATCATCTATCAACCTCCTTATCCTAGAGAGCTCCTCCACACCCTCAGTAACTCCTGCCCATACAACCCTAGGCCTGTTGATGTTGGGGAAAGCTCCTAGCCCTCGGATTCTTATCTCGAATTTCTTAACGCTCTTAGGAATTTCACTCATCAACGCCTTTATTCTCTCCAAAGTAATCGTCGATATGTTACCTAGGAACCTTATTGTTAAGTGTATGTTCTCATCTTCGACGGGCTTAATATCGGCGCCCGTACTCATGAGAGCTTCCTTCACGCTTATCAACCTACCTAAGACCTGTGGGTTCTCTATTTCCACAGCTATGAAGGACCTTATACTCATTGCACAGCCCTATAGCTTTACACAAACTCAAACCGCTTTAATATTCTTGCCTCAGCTGCACTAACGGGATGCCTAAGCTTGAAACTGCAGTACTTATCAAAGAAGAATGTTAAGGAGATAGCCTCTAGGCTTGAGAAAGCCGAGCTCGACGAAGAGATTGTGAATATCGTTAGGAACTGCAGCAAGGCGTATTTCGTCGAGTACCCAAGGTTCAAGATCTACGTATTCGACGGAATTCCACTCCTCTTTGAACACATTAAGATCCCAGAGACACTACTACCGACGCTCTACTTCGTCAACACCTTCATCAACTCGAGGGGCAAGCCCCCAATGCATTGGGTAAGAGTTGACGAAGGGGCCATCAACCCCATTCTGAGAGGAGCTGACGTAATGATACCAGGAATAAAAGAGCACTCGATGTTCACTAAAGGAAGCCCCGTATGTGTCTTAGAGCCCAATAAGCGTTACGCCATAGCTATCGGGATATCTTTAATCAGTGCACATGATCTGGAGCAGCTTAAAAGGGGAAAGGGAATCAAGGTCGTTTCAAGGCTCAACGACGATCTATGGAGCGCATGTTTAGAGATAGCGAGAAAGAGTAGATAATCACTCCCAAAGCCTTAATCGAGAGAAGTAGTTTGCTCAGCACCCTTAACTACGATCACCAGATTCACTACGCTCGTGCCTCATCATCGCACGGGCACTAAAGGTTTAACCCCCCTCGAAACCCACGAGTTATACCCGGAAAGGTGCGGGGGTGCCCGAGCCAGGTCAAAGGGGGCGGGCTTAAGACCTCCGGCTCAGAGTGAGAGACCCGCTGGCGTAGGCCTGCGTGGGTTCAAATCCCACCCCCCGCACCATACTTCTGATAAGGATATACATAACTATTGCGATGGCTAGCACCACAGCCGCTAAAATTATCAGCTGCAGCCATCCCATTCCAAAACCGAAGCATATGGGGATGAAGGCTACCACAATACATCCGCCACCCACAACCTTCCCACCTTTGATTCCCGTTGATGTAGCTGAGCTGCTAATAAGCGAGACGAAAGGTGCTAACACTATCAATGCGATCCCCACGAAAACCATTATGATCCCTGCAAGGAATAGATCCCTCCTCATGGCTTCGTCACCCATGTACCAGAGATGGTACCAAGAAAATCATTATCACTAGCGATGCTACTACCAACACGGCGAGTATGATGGAAGCCGCTAGTATCATGCGGTTGCTAGAACCGAAGACTATTGGTATGGGACCCACCATTACCCCACCTCCGTACTCCACTCTGGTCCTCGTTGAAGCTCCGCTTCCTAGAATCACGGAGAGCATCATTAAGAGCATCCCTACGAGTATGAGGATCATGCCTAGGGACATCATCGCTAAACCAATGCTCAACCCCAAGCTTTCGCACCAAAGCTATATATCTTGCGAGGCTTAAACGCTACTATGAGGGATGATGTTTGCGGCCGTAACCGATGTGATGAGGAGAGGGCGGGCTTTCCTTGACCGTAGCACCACCTTTAAAAACCACTGTTACTCACAGCATTCGGAGATGAGGAGATTAGTCCCAGTCTGATACAATGATGTAAGGCCTCCCCACACCGATTAGTTGCTAGAGGTTGATTGGATTGATTGTGTGCTTCGTTAGGCATGGACGTGCGGAGGAGAAGAAACCGGGTCAAAGTGACTTCGATCGCAGGTTGACGGAGGAAGGTAGGAGAGAAATCGAGATACTATCGAAGGTTTTACCTATCGAGTCTCCCGTAACCATATACACATCACCTTATAAACGAGCTGTTGAGAGTGCGGAGATACTCTCCAAGGAGCTTAATGGAGAGGTTGTAGTGCTTCAAGAGCTAGCCCCGGATCTAGCTTCTATCGATAGGTTACGGACGTTATCGATTCGAGGTCGTAGCGCCGTGTTTGTCGGTCACGCACCTAGCATAGAGAAGATAGTTAGCGAATTGATAGGGGGTGGAAACGTGAGGTTGAAGACAGGGTCTGCGGCTTGCGTAGACATAGGTGATAGAAATGCCCTTGATAGATCGATCGGGGTTTTGATATACTTGGTCGTACCAAGGTACTTAGAGAGGATTGTTCGCTAATCAACTAACCACTGCTTCTCTTTGCCAGCAACTCGAGCACGCTATTCATGGACTTCCTCACGTTCGGTGGTAGGAAATCTAGTTTTACATCCACAAAGCTTCTGACCAGAAGCGCGATAGCTTCGCGCTCTGTAAAGCCTTTGAGCATTAGGTACTCGAGTTCATCTCCACGAATCTTGCCTATGGAGGCTTCATGGTAGAGCTCCGCATCGCTCGTACTACTTACGAGTTCAGGTATTGTAGATACCCCCGCTCCCTCACCTAATATCAACGCGTTGCATTCTGCGAATCCTCTACTAC
This sequence comes from Desulfurococcales archaeon, assembly GCA_027037025.1. Classification (GTDB taxonomy): domain Archaea; phylum Thermoproteota; class Thermoprotei_A; order Sulfolobales; family Ignisphaeraceae; genus JAADCV01. The sequence goes on from JALWBS010000060.1 coordinate 22,459, forward strand.
CTCTTCCATGAGCATCGATCCTAAGCCTTGAAACGATCTTCGCAGAATCGCGTGCCACCACCTTGCTAACGAGCTGCGCAGAGCTCTCACCACCTTCGAGTACAGCGTACGATCCAATATCGTAGTACCCTTCGCCTAGTCCGAGAACCACAGACGCTGCATAGCACTGGGAACCCTCACCCTTCAACATTATCTTGGGCATCGTTTGGATCGTTCTAGTTCTAGACATATTCACGTAGTAGGAAACGTACGTAGCCCCGCTTTCGAGTATCGCAACCGTGCGCGGCCTGACATGAGTGACGTTATTCCACGAATGTATCATCACATCAATGAGCTTAGCTCCCCGGCTCAAGTAGATCTCCGTTACCGCCGCGTGGAACCCTATCGATTCTGGCATTATGCTACATCCCGTAACCACAACAGCCTCAGCACCTTCCTCAACAACTATGACGTTGTGTACGAGCTGCGCACCTCCAGTCATGAAGAAGCAGGTCTGTATAGGTAACTCAACTCGACAACCCTTCTTTACCCTAACGAAGAACCCTCCATGACCGTAAAGCGCGACGCTCGCAACATACTTATCTAGATCCGGCGGAACAGCGTTCCATACAAACTCGCTTTCTTCAACGTTATCTATAGGAGATATCTCTACGCATGGACTCACGCTCTTTAGAATCTCTATCCTCTCGTTTATCTGGTAATACATCGCGGATACACGTCCTTTACCTAAGTTGACTTCCTGTGTTGGTACTCCACTCGCTTTCTCTTTACCGCGCATCGCCTTCCCTAAGTACATGGTTATATCTACGTCTGGACCGTGGGAAGCTGGTTTCGACAAAGCTCTTCGAGCTCTTTCAAGAACTAAGCTCTTTCGCATACTTCTTCTTCACCCACGAAAATCCCTTAGAGAGAATGTCTTCTAAAACCATCTTATCGCTGGTCTCCATAACGATCTCGCCATTGATCATCACGTACAACTTATCGAAGCTTACATGCCTAGAGATCAAACCCGTGTGGGTCACTATGAGCATCGATGAGCCAGCATTTTTCCTCAGCTCGTGTAGCGCCGATGCTATAATCATAACACTATCGACATCAACCCCCGAATCGGGTTCATCTATGAGAGCGACGCGCGGTTTGGAAACGAGTAGCAAGGCTATTTCAGCACGCTTTAGCTCACCTCCGCTAAACCCGTAGCCGTAGTATCTATCGAGTAGGTGCTCGATAGATAGCAGTTGAACGACCTCTTTAACGAACTTCTCGTCGCAACCGCTCTTGGAAGCAACCCGGTTAAGCAAATCCCGGAAGCGAAGACCCTTGATGATGGGCGGTTTCTGGAACGCTAGAGCTAGACCCCGTTTAACCCTCTCAAAAGAGGGAACATCGTTCACTACCTCGCCGAACAACTTTATCGATCCGCTCAGAACTTTGTACCTAGGATGACCAGCGATTGCACAGAGCAGACTCGTCTTACCACTTCCGTTAGGACCGAGCAGAAGCGCGGTTTCACCTTCGCGTAGCTCTAGGGAGGCTCTCTTAACGACCTCTTTATCGTTCACAGCAACTCTTAGTTCATGTACTTCCAAAGCTTTTTCCATCTTTGAAACCTCGGTACGTGTTGAAAGCTCGCTGCAACAAGGCTCAAACAAGAGGGTGCGGAACCGCGATGAATCTCCTCATCACATCTCTTCCTCGGGAGGCAAAGGAGATTCCTTTATTCTCTGCTCGACTTCTTCAGCTAACGAGTAGAGCAATATCCTAACCTCCCTCACAACGGGCTTCGCTATCTTCTTGATTCCTCGATGCCCTGGCACATAGCTAGGCTTAACGAGGTTCGCTTCCTCTAAACGCTTGACGTGAGTACTTATATTGGCTTTGCTCTGCTTCAACCGCTCCGCGAGATCCTCGATACCCATATCCTCCTTCATAGCTAAACCAATGATCCTCAGCCTCGTTATCGATGCTAAAGCACTCGCAACTTTCTCAATGAATTCCTCTCCGGCGACATACATCACGCCATCCTCTATCCATATCCCTTTACCGCTCTTGCTTCTCTCTGAAATAGTGGTGCTGGGCCCCGAGCTCAATGTCCATACCCGTAGATAGAGCTAGTCGTTATCCGTTTATAAACTTGCTCAGTTCTGAAGCTCTATCAGTGTGAGCAAGGAATGCTAGGTAGGTTAGCAACTGGATCCGAGGTGCGGTTCGAAGGCCATGTCATACAAATACTAGACGAAGGTAACCACGTCGTCTATACCAGGATCGACGCTGTGGAAGGCGCAAAGAGGAAATTCGTGCTTAGTAAGGATATCGAGCTCAGGCTTGTTCCTATCTACCCAATCTTCTACCCAAGATTCGTAACTCAGTACATACTTTGCGAACTCGAAGAGGAGATCGTGATCGGGCCCGGATCGCATACAACGATTAAGATCTTGATACCCATCGATTTAGCGGTGTATGCTTACTCAGGGAATAGTTTCCGGATACTAGATATCGTACCTCTTCATAGAGACGTTAAGTACACTCTCTACGGCTACACAGCGCACGGCTACCCACGTAGTGGAATCGTAGCTAGGTACTGCAAATCGAAGATTGTTGACCACGTTAACGAGGTGAGGGGATACGCTTTGAGTGTCGTAACTATAAGGAACTGCATGGGTAAGGTAGCCAAGGTCCGGAAGATGCTCTTCGACGCAAGCCCACTACGTTTGTATTACAGAGAGGGGTCATGGCGTGTATACACCCAGAGCATCACGATGAACGTGATTACCGATACCTCGGCGATAATATACTACGAGAAACCCCTTGATCCTAAGACCGTGCCCATAGACGATCCCGAAACCTTGAAACCTCCACGAATAAGCAATAGAACTGACATGCTTTACGGGTACTGAAGATGTATTACGCTATAATAAGCCAAATCGCATCTCTGATAAGGTACTACGAGAGGTACTTAGAGGCCGCGCTAGCTCTAGCTCTAGGCATAGTGCTAGCGTACTTCGTTAGGAAGCTACTCTTCAGACAGCTTGCACGTACCATGCCTCCCCACATGGCTAACATAATATCGAGGGGGGTGTTCTACACGCTCATCGTGATATTCGCGCTCGTCTCGGCTGGGATAGCAGGCATAAACTTGATGGGTTTGGCTGTGGCAGGTAGCATAGCGGGTGTTATACTGGGTTTCGCTCTACAGCCAGTAATATCGAATCTAGCAGCAGGACTCCTCATACTAACCGAGAAGATCCTTAGCCCTGGCGAGCTCGTTGAGATAGACGGCGTCAAGGGCATTGTTACTGATGTAACGCTTTTCTCAACAACCATCCAGAGAATGGATGGTGTGTACGTGAGGTACCCCAATTCCATGATAATCTCCACTAAGGTGATAAGCTACTCACGAAGTCCTGTGATAAGGCTGGATTTCACAGTATCGATAGCTTATCGCGAAGATGCTGAGAAAGCGTATGAGGTCATCAGGAAAGTTGTTGAATCACACCCTCTAGTTCTAAGAGATCCTAAGCCAGAGATCTTCGTGGCAAACCTAGGCTCGAGCGGTGTGGATATACTGGTCAGGGTATGGGTCCCAACGAAGTTCTGGTACGACGTTAAAATGGATCTTCTGTGGAAGATAAAGAAGGCGATAAGCGATGCTGGGATAGAGATACCCTTCACGCAGGTAGACATCTGGTTTAGAACTCCTCTAAGGGTAGAGAGTTTCAGAGATTTAACCAGAGGAGAGGAGTGCGAATAGGTTGCATCAGTTGCGGTCCGTATCATCATGGGGTTCAGTGCATGAAGAGTTCATCACCTTGATACAGTTTAGGGTTTGTAAGCAATATATGTGATGATCGCGCTGGAATCTGAGCCCCCGCTATGATGATGTTTCAGCGGGCTGAAGACCTAGCGTATTCTTTAGATACGTAGATGAAGAAGTTGTAGAGAGGGGATGGATTCAACGGTCTACTCTTGAATTCGGGGTGGCTCTGCGTACCGACAAAGAATCTATGATCCTTGAGCTCCATAAACTCTATCACACCGTCATAGCTGAAGCCGCTTATCACAAAGCCTGAGCTCTCGAATACGTCTACATACTTGGTATTGAATGCGTATCTATGTCTATGCCTCTCGAATACCACATCCTTTTTATACGCCTCGTAAACAAGCGTGCCCCTAATAAGCTTTATTGGTTTGGCACCAAGCCTCATCGTTCCTCCCATAAACTGAAGGTTTTGCTGAGAAGGTAGCAGGTCAACCACAGGATTAGCCGTATTAGGATCGAGTTCTCTGCTATTGGCGTCCTTCAATCCAAGCACATTCCTAGCGAACTCCACTATCATCATCTGGAACCCGAAGCATATGCCTAGAGTCGGAATGTTGTTTTCGCGTAGGTACCTAATTGCCTTGACTTTCCCCTCTGTACCTCTCTTACCAAAGCCGGGTAGTATCAGAGCACAATCCACATTGCCTAGAACGTCCTCAACTCTTACAGATCCTTGCTCTACATCTGTAGATTCTATCCATATAAACTCCGGCTTAACTCCTTGATGCGCTGAAGCGTGTTTGATTGCTTCAACGATGCTTATGTAGCTATCACGAAGCTTCGTATACTTCCCTATCATCGCGATTCGCAGCTTAAACGATGCGCTCTTCAACTTAGCAACGAAGTCCACCCACTTAGATAGGTCTGGCTCACGGTATTCGAGCCTCAACCTCTCACATACTATTCTAAGCAACCCCTGCTCGTAGAGTACTAGCGGAACCTCGTATATCGTTTCGACATCGTGGTTCGAGAACACTGCTTCTGGCGGAACGTTGCTGTACAAAGCTATCTTCTTCCTAGCCTCGGGCTCCAAAGGTTTTTCACATCTAGCTATTATCACGTCGGGTTGAATCCCTATTCTCCTAAGCTCTTGCACACTGTGTTGAACGGGCTTGGTTTTCTGCTCCCCCGTAGCTTTCAGCATCGGAACGAGTGCTACGTGAACGAACAACGTATTGTAAAACCCTTCTTCTAACCTCATCTGCCTGATAGCCTCTAAGAATGGGAGCCCCTCTATGTCGCCAACAGTCCCCCCTATCTCGACTAGGACAACATCTGCGTTCATTTCCTTGGCTATGCTCCTAATACTGCTCTTAATCTCGTCGGTGACGTGAGGTATTATCTGCACGGTTGCGCCTAGGTACTCGCCGCGCCGCTCCTTCATTATCACGGAGTAGTATATCTGACCAGTTGTTATGTTGTTGCGCTTGCTAAGATTCACGTTTAGAAACCTCTCGTAATGACCGAGATCGAGATCCGTTTCTCCGCCGTCCTCGGTTACGAACACCTCGCCGTGTGCGTAAGGATTCATCGTTCCGGCATCGACGTTTATGTAGGGATCTATCTTTATCGCCGTTACGCTGTAGCCCATGCTCTTTATTAGCATGGCTATCGATGCTGTCGTCACTCCCTTACCAACGCTACTCAGCACTCCCCCGGTGACGAAGATATACTTAGTCATGCTGCCCTAAGCTCGTGTCGCTCAGCCCCCTATATACGCCGCCCACACCCTCCCGAAACTAATAAGCCTGCGACTACGGCGCAACGCTGTGTTCAAACGATTATCCATCTCATAGCCGCAGCAGTTGCATAGGCGATGAACGCTGTTTCCGGTGTAGTACCGTTTCGAAGTAATTCACGCGTTGATCAAGTACTTGGCTCCACGTGGGTATTCCTCGGTATAACTCTCGTCATACCACTGAAATTCTCTAGAACTACGCATCGCTACTTAATAGGTAATCACCTTGGGCAGATCTTTCACGGTGAGAAAATGTTGCTCGAGCCAGCAATCTCAACAGCAATCTCGTTAACTCTGTTAGCGAGCGCAACGATCCCGATTACGCTCGTCAAGAGGAGAACTCGTAGGAGAGATGATTCGGGTAAGGAAGGGATGGAGAGAAGGGTTGTTTCCATCGATGTGGCTAAGGCAATGATTAGGTGTGGAACTGCTTACGCTTTGGACTCAGGGGATTCGGTTGTGATAGTAATCTCGTTGAGTAAGGAGCAAGGCTTAGAAGTCTGTTCGTCAGACGTAGCCATACCTGTTATGCTCACTTCCTCAGAAGAGGTGGAGGTTTCTGCCTAGATCGTTAATGTGTTAGACCTCACTCTCCTTAGGAACGTATGAGATGACAAGCCCCTGCACTTTACTTACGTAGAACCTGAGATTGTCTTGTATATATCGCCGCTCGTTTTCGTTTATCGCGAACCTCCTCTTGGCCCAATCAATGCTTTCCTTAGTTATCCTACCCTTACCCTTGCTCGCTGCCATACGCACTAACGAATCTATTTCCGCAGCATTGAACCAGCGTGTGCATGCAGCGATTTCGATGGCCAAGTCTTGCGGAAGGTAAATGCCGTACCTCTTAGCGGCTCTCAAAGCTATCCTCTTCCTCATCTCTCGATCGGGATACCCCATGACGAGCACTATATCGAGCCTCCCTGGTCTAAGCAGCGCTGGGTCAAGTATTTGAGGAACGTTGGTCGTCATAACTATGAAGGGTCTCATGGGCTCTTGAAGGATGTTTAGCCAGACATTCACCTCCGCTATATAAGCTTCGTGGATAGCTTGCATCCTCTGAACAAGGAAATCAGCGTCGTCTACCAGAACGACTATGTCCTTCCTCGACTTTATAGCGGAAAATATCTTGTGCAACGTCTTCTCCGTCATGCCGTACCACATGGATCTATACGTGCTCGGCGCGATCCTAACCAATCCCTTATCCATGGCGTTAGCGATCGCTTCCGCAGTAACACTCTTCCCTACTCCGGGAGGCCCAACGATTATCATTCCACGAGGAGCGTATCTAGCGGAAGCCTTTACGGGGTCGACGACCAGAACCTCTATATCTTCTTTGAGCTTAGGTGGTAGATCGTCGATAGACCAGGAGGGCTTGGTTATGGGTATCTTCAGCGTGTATGGCTTGGCATAATCCTCCTTTATCCTGACTTTGATCACGTCCTGCTCTTCATAGCTAAGCAAGAGTATCCTTACATCATCGCAGGACGCGATGTTGGGAATCATCATTCCCAGTCGAAGACCGTAATTCTCGGCGATGTCTTGCGCATCCTCTATGATTTTATCTATCTCGTTAGCACTCAGCTTTTCGTTGGTGACTATCACTATCGATCCTCTTAGAACCGTATCGTCCTCCGTATCCTCCACAAGGTCTCTGTAAGCTACGCCTATACCCTCTATCCTCTTGTTGTTGACCACTATCACAGTTATGTAGTCAAGCTCGAAGATTTTCAGCTCTGCTGATAGATGAAGTACTATCTGCTTTAGGTACTCTATGGCTATCCTCATCAGCTTGTCGAGGCTATCCCTATCCTTAACAACCATCTTCTTGTAACTTCCATCGAATAAAAGCGACAGTATCTTCGATGCTATTATCAACGCCTTCTCATGGCTATCGTCTATCACTATCGGAGCCACAACCAATCCCTTACAGTTCTTGGGCAGATCCTCAGAGATGTCGGCAGCTGTTAGCCTAGGACTCGTTGGTGTTTGCGCCTCGAGACGCTCCATGTACGGCTACCGTTGCACTATCCTCTACCACAGTATTTTAACACTTTGTACGAGCCGAGGGAGAACCTTGTCAACCCCTCCATACATCCACATACTTATATACCATCGCACGCATACTACATATGGGAAAACTTCGTGTACCTCAGAACCCCACCCCGCGTAAAGATACTCGAGGCCCTAAGCGCAATAGCGGACAAAAGAGTTGAGATTGTGAAGAAGGAAGGTGGTAAGATTGAAGCCATCGTAACTTCCTCTACCGGCGAGAGAAGGTATACCGTGTGCATAGATCTAAAGAAGGGAGTCGCTTACAGCGATGATAATGGCACGAAGTATAGAGGTTACATGGGCTACCCGATACTCTCCCTTCTGATGATCGAAGGCGTCCTTCCGATAAACGAGGATCTCGCTAACGCGCTTCGAGGCTTACCCTGGAAACACCTCAACGAGCAGTTCAAGAAGTATGCACTCGTCGAAATGTACGTGAAGAGCCACCTGAAGAACCTCGGTTTGGATCCGAGGCTCGTAGATACGTACATCGACAAGGTTATGACAGCACTCAGAAACGTAAACCTTAAGTACTCACGGGAATGCCTAGATCGATCCCTACCCCTTACTCACCCCTAGATCATCTGGAGAGCAGAACCTCCTCTCCACAGACAATTCTCCTAATCCGGTGAAGCGGAATTACCGATCCTCCCTCC
>JALWBS010000061.1 GCA_027037025.1 Desulfurococcales archaeon
TTTAGACGGCTCTCTAGGGCTGCGGCAAGAGCGTAGGCACCGTACTTACCACTCTTCGAGAAGTAGAGTATTGCTACACACACCTCTCTCTCCATATCGACACCCTTATATCGAAGCGAATGAAGTGCTGCTTGGTGCCGCACTCGGTGCTCGTGGATCGATTCGGAAGACCGCTTAAGAACCTGAGAATCGTGGTTACGACGCGGTGTAATTATAGGTGCGTGTACTGCCATGGCGAGGGAGTAGAGTTAGGTAGAGAGGAGGTCCTGAATCCCCGCAACATTTTCCTAATATCGCTAGCTGCGCGCTCTCTAGGGATATCCAGTGTCAAGATTACGGGTGGCGAACCGCTGGTTAGAAGCGACGTGGATCGCATTATTAAGAGCATTGTTGATGCGGGCATAGGAGACGTGTCCATGACGACAAACGGTTTCTTCTTAGCTGAGAGAGCAGGGGATCTGGCTGAGGCTGGGTTGAAGAGAGTTTGTGTGAGCATACCCAGCCTAGATGAAGAGAGGTACAGATTCGTTACCAGGGTCGATGGCTTGGACAGGGTTTTGAAGGGGTTGGAGGAAGCGTATAGATACGGGCTGAGGCCTATAACGATAAACGTTGTGGTTCTCAAGTTCTTCGAGTTGACGGATCTAGAGAGGTTCATCGATCTCGCCTCGAGGTACGAAGCGAGGCTGAGGCTCATAGAACTCGAGCCCCTGGGTCTAGGCGCTGAATCGTTTTCTAGAATGCATAGAGATATCAGCGACCTGATCCAGTTCCTGGAGCGTGGATGCAGTAAGAAGTACGTTAGAGAACTTAACTTCAGACCCGTGTACGTGATGAGCAACGGGGTAGAGGTCGAGATCGTCTCGTGGTTCGGCAACACGAAGTTCTGCGCTGGCTGTGATAGAATTAGGCTAACCCCTTGGCTTAGCCTCAAACCCTGCATAGCTCGGAGTGATGAGGTCGCGCTGAAGGAATGCTTCGAGCGTTACGAGGATGAGAAGAGCGTTGTTGAGTGCATAAGGAGGAAATTCGTGGAGGCCAACGAGCTTAGGAGGCCATTCAATGCTTATCCGATAAATGCTCAGTAACACGGGTTCTCATCACACCGCGCCTCAGATACAGCCGTGATCATCATCGCCAGTAACTACGCTAAGAATTCTTTTAACTATATCGCTTCTCTGACGCTTATCAGCGCGCTTGTACTCCCTCGCTAACCTAAGCACTTCGGCAAGATCCTTCTCTTCCAAGCCGAGAACCTTGTACACGGGTTTCCCCTCGAGGGTCCTCATCATGAAACCTAGGAATCTAGTCAAGCTCGAAGCTCTTTCCGATCTCCGCGCACTCTCTAGGTCTACGAGCTTAGGTTTGGAAGGATCGCCGTGCTCGACGATAACCTGCGTAAGGGGTTTGGAAACCTCCTGAACATCGATTCCGATGAGGTCAAGCTTGTAGAATCCGAGGATTAGGGAGGCAAACACCCTTCGTAGATCCCTAGAGGAGACGCTGTGCCTAGACCTAAGGTAGTCTCGCAGCGTTGGCCCCTCAACGAAGTCCCTAACTATGAAGTCCTGCGTGTAGGCGTAAGGCTTAGGAACGAACCCTGTTCGATGAGCTATAGCGAGAAGCTCTCCTTCCTCCTCCAAACTCGATCTTTTCGAGTCGAGCCTACGAACCTTGACCGCTACGATGCCGTATACCCGGTGCTTAGCTAGCGTAACTACGGCTGCGTGACCCTTTCCAACTACTCTCAGATTGTTGGATAGCTGAAACCTTCCATACGAAATGATCGAGACGATTCCAAGCGATTTCAGAGCTGCTATCCTCTCGCTGCACGACGAGCTGAAGGGCGTTGGGTAGCATATCGCGTCACGCGCTTCCTCAAGACTCAGTTCGGCGAGATCTTCAGATGCTCTAACCATGCTTTATAGCCCCATAGCCTAGAGTACTCGGAGAGCTTATGAAACCGGTTTATCGATGCAGGGTATGCGGAGAGTTTACGGAGAATCCCGTTCACTGCGGTAAGCGCGCCGACCTCGTCTTAGATGGCGTTAAGAGGCTTAGGCTGAGTAAGCTGATGTCGTTCATACTGAGGCACTGCCCAGAATGCGTTGGTCTGAAGCTCGATTCTGAGGGGTGGGTTAGGGTAGAGGATCTCGTAAACGCGATAAAGGAGAGGTGGAGAAATAAAGAGGCTTACAACTGGCTTGACGTGATCCACGTTATTGCAGTCGCAGCTCTAGATCCCAAAGGGAGGTTCGAGCTTAGGAACGGTCTTATCCGTGCTAGGTACGGCCATCAATCCCGGCTCGGTGTTAGGATAGAGTATGAGTGCGATGAGCATACGAAGACCTTGTTCCACGGTACTAGCAGCAGAAATCTAGCGTCTATACTCAGGGAGGGGGTGAAGCCGGTGAGAAGATCCTACGTGCACCTAGCTACTTCGATGACCGATGCTTGCGAGGTTGGTGCTAGGCATGGCCCCGATCCTGTAGTGCTCGTCATAGACGCTGACTGCCTGCGGAAGCTAGGGTACCGAGTCTACGTTGCATCGCACTCAGTTAGATTAGTAGACTACGTTCCTCCAGAATGCATAGCTAAGGTTCTTCGGTGCTTGGATAACCGCTAGGATTTTCTCGAGAGTACCTCCCCGAAGAAGTACCACGCCGTGAACACCCCTATCGATAGCCCTATCCCTAAGCTCAACCCCCACGCAAGAGACTTCTTCAGTTCGGGGCTGAGGTTAGTAACATCGATTATCAGGGTTAGCGAAATTAGGAGGGTTAGTAAGAGCATGAATCCTCGAAGACCGCGCTCCATCCTCATTCTCTCCACGACCAGCGTTAGCGAGATCGCGACAACGAATATCAGCACGATTACGCTGACCACCCTACCGACGAGACCAAGGAAGGCGTTTACGTAGGGTATGGCGTTGGGGAACAAACTGTAGGTAACGCTGTAGATCGCCAGCATCGCGAGCCCTATATCTATCAGCGCGACGACGATGCCCGTTATGGATACGGGGATCTGG
>JALWBS010000062.1 GCA_027037025.1 Desulfurococcales archaeon
TGAGGCCGAGAGAACGGCCGCCAAGATCTTAGCAGAAGCCGCTCTGACATACGAACAGCACCCGATAGCGTTGAGGCTCAGAGAGCTTCAGACCTACATAGACATAGCCAAAGAAAAGAACTTGATATTGATAACCGAGGGCATCGTCGGCTCGTTGGCAGGTAAGCAGGTAGCAGAGGCTATAGGAGCAGCACTGGGTGCAACAACTAGGAAGACTGAGTCGAGGTAAGTTTTTGATGGGGGATCGCTTCAGCGCTTCGCTGAGAATCTTAGTGTTGGTTTTGATGGTATGTCTACTCACGTCGCTGATATCGATAGCTCTCGCATCCAGCGAAGGATTCGGGAAGCAGGCGCTAGTAGTGAAGATATCGGGGCTGTTCAGCGAGATCGATAAGCCTGCCTACGACTACGTGGTGGGCGAAGGGCTTAAGCTTGCTGAGAGCGAGGGTGTGCCTCTGATAGTGATCGTCGATAGCTACGGGGGTTATCTCGACACGATGTTCAAGATGGGGAACGCGTTCTTCAATGCTAGGGTGCCGGTGATAGGGTACGTACCCGATAAGGCTTTCAGCGCAGCGTGCCTGATACTGATACCCATGCACATCGTTGCCGTTGGGCCCACCGCTACGGTAGGTGCTGCGCAGCCCATAATGTACAACCCCGCTACGGGGCAGGTAACGTTCATAAACGAGAGCAAGATCATAAACCCTATCCTAGCTAAGATAAGGCTGTGGGCTAAGGTAAGGGGTAGGAACGTTACGGCGGCGGAAGGATTCGTACTTCACAACTACGTCTTTACGGGGAAGCAGATCGTTAAGGTTGGCATCGCTAACTTCATCGCGTACTCTCTGCAAGACCTCATAAACAAGATCAGGGGGTTGAAGGTCAACATAACGGTTAACGGCGTCGTGGTCAAGACCGTGACCATAAACGTCAGTGGGTATCAGTATCTCCAACCATCCATAAACATCGTGTTCTTCGCCGTTCTAAGGAATCCCGTGGTTCAATCGCTTCTGTGGTTCATAGGGGTGTTCGGAACCGTAGCGGCTCTGCTAAGCGGTAGATTTGACATCCTTCCGCTAACGCTGGTCATGCTTCTCCTAGCTATCGTTGCGGTAGCCGGAGGTCTACCGGCGAACTACGTAGCCATAGCCTTGATAGTGCTGGGAAGCATAATGCTCGCAGTGGAGCTCTTCGTGACCCCCGGCTTCGGAGTTCTTGGAGCCAGCGGTATAGCGGCCATAGTGTTCGGCCTGCTGCTACTACCCATAATCCCTGGTAAGAGCCTCACCTCAGCATCGATAACGCAGATACGAACCATCGTGGGTGTCGTCGGTGGGGGTCTAGCATCGTTCTTCACCTTCATACTCTACAAAGCGGTGAGGATAGCTAGGAGCAAGCCTAGGATAAGGTACGAACCCGTCAAAGCCGTTGGAAAGGCTCTGGATAGGATAGAGCCGGGTAAACCGGGTACGGTCATGGTTGAAGGAGAGTACTGGACTGCGGTGAGCGACGAGGTCATCGAGCCGGGAGAGGAGGTGGAGGTGATTGCCCGAAAAGAGTTCACCCTCGTGGTTAGGAAGAGGAGGCGCTCATGATAACCCTCGAAAAGATCTTCCTTAAACACAGCTCGTTTCTAACGAGCTTAACCCCTAGGTAAACGAAGGGCGTATCGCAGATCGCTATCATCAGCTTCACTAGGTACTGGCTAAGTATCATCCTGAACAGTATACCGATTGGTACGGATCCGTAGAATGCCAAGGTTATGAATATGCACGTATCTATGAACTGGCTTACAGCTGTCGAAGCGTTGTTCCTAAGCCATAGATGCCTACCCCTCGTCACGGCCTTCCAAAAGTGGAACGCTATAACATCGTGGTTCTGGCTAACGAGGTAAGCAACCATACTCGCAGCTACGATTCTAGGGGTCGAAAGAAGAACCTCGTACCGTTGCTGAAACTGCGTGGCTAATGGAGGAAGAATCCAGCCGCTAAGAACCAGAATGACCATGGATACGTTAGCCGCAAACCCCGCCCACACAGCGTAGCTAGATGCTTTCCGGCCGTATACATCGCTTATTATGTCGGTCATGGTGAAGGTTGCGGAGTACGCTATGACGGCTGCGGGGACGATCAAGCCCCATAGGTTGCAGAGCTTTATAGCTATGAAGTTCGAGGTTACGAGGCACCCCACGAATATGCCCAGCAGTATTGCGTATGCACCATCCAACGGCTTCCTCTTCTCGGCCCTCTCGTACTCTCTTATCAACCTCAGTGGATACGTAGCGATCACCTACCTGAGCAACACCTTAAGCGCTTTTGAACCTTAAGCCCTCCCAGAACAGCGCTAAACGCGTTCCGAATCCATTGAAATGCTTACTGAATCGCGAACTGCATGGAATACGGAGGAGCTCGACTCTAAAGGGATTAGAGACAAACTTTATTTACGTGTTATGCCCCTCTATGTAGCTATGGAGACTTCAAAGTGAAGAAAGAAGCCTTGGAGCATGGCTACAGCCATGACGTGGAACGATGTGCTAAGATTCGTCAAGCAGTGGATCGAGTCGAGGATACCCGGCTTCTTACGATTGCTAGATGCGATAAGCTTAGCCAGATACGGCAAGAAATTCCTTGATCTCCTCCTGAGCAACCCTAAAGACGCTTACAACCTTGTTAAGGAGAAGTATGGAGGTGATGAAGCTTCAGCGGATTTCGTTTTCGTGACTCTGATCCTCAAACCAATAGCTAGCAAATTAGGTAAGCTAGGCCTTGAATACGAGATGCTTAGATACGTTAAGGAGGGTGATGCTGATAAGCTTAGGGATCTGCTGAGGGATTTCATGGATAACAACGATAAAACGAGCGTTTCTGGATAGATCCCTGGGGTAACACTGAGGATCCCAAGGGTCTTCGGACCCGTTCGCTCTAGAAGATTGGGTATGTCTCT